>JBFZFJ010000039.1:0-19167 GCA_041306405.1 Verrucomicrobiales bacterium
CGTCGATGAGTGCGGCGAGTAGCGGTAAGGTCGGGTGATCCACCACGAAATCGACATCCGACAGGTCGCGCTCGAAGCCGTCCTCTCCGCCGTGGAGCACGGCGGAGCGCACCTGCTGGGATTCGAGGAAGGTGAAAAAACCCCGCGTGAAAGCGGCGGATCGGGTTTGGGAGATGGAAGCTGGATTTTGAATGTTGGATTTTGAATTTTGAGTGGGAAGAGGAGCCGACCGCGAATGGACGCGAATTAACGCGAATTGGAGAGGGGGGGAGGCGTTGTAGCGTCGCTCTGTGAGCGTCGATGCGGATGGGAAGAAATTTGAACCGCCGAGGCGCGGGGGTCGCCAAGGGCGCGCGGAGCCTGGACGATGGGTTTGAAAAGGTAGGGCTCGGCGGCTCGCCGCGCCGACTGTCCCGCCAGATGGCGGTGCGGATGGGAAGAGGAAGAGGAAGAGAAGATGAAGAACGGCCTCCAGCGAAAGAAAGTGAATTGGCTGGGCGAAGCCGGATCCGCCCTATTCGGGCAAGCGAGACGGCATGAGGGATCGAAAAAGACGGGGGCAAGCCGGCCAACAGATCCAGGCGGTTGATCTTGCCGAGCAGGATCAGGGGAGAGGCGTTGACGATCCAGGGTTTCACAGCAGCAGCTCACTTGCCAGGTTCCCGGGCAGGATTTGAATCGCCGGGACGCGATAGGAGCGAAGGGCGTCGATAAATGCGGCGCGGGAAAGGCCGGCGATTTCCGCGGCTTTGGCCTGTGACAAGCGCCCCAATTCATACCATTTCACACAGGCTGCCAACTTGAGTTCCGCTGCAAAGTCGGCGGGTGCCTGCCGCAAAGCGGAAAATGCGTTTTCAGGCATTTCAAGAGTCAACAACATGGCTGCAAGATAGCGGGAATTCCTCGAAGGGCAAGAAGTGAAACCTGAGGGCGGATCCAGGGCGCTTACATTAGGGAGAATTAAACCGCAGATGAACGCAGATTCACGCAGATGGAAGAGAAGAATCCTGAGAATTCCCGAGCAAAGAGAGCATTTTTGCTCATTCCGAGATCAAACTGCCGTATTGGCTCATCCATTCTTCCCAATTAACGTCCATCTGCGTTCATCTGCGGTTCGTTTCTATCCAATTCAGTCTCCGCTTTCCCTAGTGTAGGCACCCTGAGGACGGATCCTGCCCCAAACTGCCGAAGGCTTGGAGGTCTTTTGGACAGGAGCGAACGCGACGTGCCCGGAGGGCTTGTAGCGGCGCTCTGTGAGCGTCGATGCTTGTGGGAAGAAATTTGAACCGCGATGGCGCGGAGGCCGCAGAGGGTCGCGGAGAAGAGGGATTTTGAATGTTGGATTTTGAATGTTGAATGGGAAGAGCCTGCGGGCAGCTGCGGAATCAATCCCCCAATATTCAACATCCAACATCCAAAATTCAAAATTCAGAATTTAAAATCCGATTCGCCCCCACCACCGTCGCTCCGGCGGGAACGTCCTTGGTCACCACCGCGTTCGCCCCCACCACCGCGTCATCACCGATGGTCAGCGGTCCCAGGATTTTCGCACCAGCCCCGATATACACCCGGTTGCCGATCTTTGGCGCGGCCATCATACCCCCGCGGTTGCCGATGGTGACTTGATGACCGATCACCACATCGTCACCTCATTCTATTTTGGCATAGGCGGACCCTGATGCCCGATCGAAACGATCCTTCGTAGGTTCAATTCAATCATTTGAGGGAGCCAGACAGCCGCTTTTATGAATTTCCCCAAGTTTGTTTGTTCACATGGAGCGGTATTGAAAAGCCATTCTGCTATCTTTGAAGGATACTGGGTATCAACGGGAGGCTTCGTCTTGCCAAGATCGAGAGCTTTGACTCCGAGGCTCAGGCAACACAAGGTCAGCAAGGACTGATCATGGCGATGATCGATGACGCCGGGCAATTCAGGCAAGCCGGAGGCGCCTTTATCGTCGTTGATCAGACGCGCCTGCGCGCACAGATCCATCCAGCGGGTGGCGAGGGCGCGGGATTCCGCGCTGGCCCGCCAGAGGGAGAAGCTCGCCTGGATCGGAGTGGTCGCGTGGGCCTCGGGCGTGTCCATGTTCGTGAACACGAAGGCGTCGCGCTTGGTCCAAGCGGACATTGGACCCATCCACGGAATCATCACGCCAGGCATGACATCCTGCTTGTGTTCATCCATCCATGCAATGAATGGGGCGAGCGACCGGTCGAGGAGTTTGAAATCATTGCGCCGTCCCACGTCGCAGTAGAGGACGATGTCGCCGTCATTCACCTTGGCAAGCTGGTGCTCGATGATGAAGGGCTTCCAGGCCCAGTAGCCGGAGCCGCGCGAACGGAGTGAGATTTCCGGAGCACGCTTCCCGAAGCCTGCGGCGATGAGTTTGGCGGGAGTCCAATTCGTCACGGTGTCCACCACCTTGTTGGCAAGCGCGGATTTTCCGAGAAACCACTGGCGGAGCAGGAAGATGCCCGTCGCGTAGGTGACGAGGTGGAGGCGCGACTGCGTCGCGGATGTTGAATGTTGAATGTTGGATTTTGAATTCAAGAAGGAATCACGACTGTGTCGCGGATGTGGATTTTGAATGAGAGTCGGAAGCGTGATTGAGATGAATGAGCGTGGAGTTCCCGTGAATTTAAAATTCAAAATCCAAAATTCAAAATCAAATCCCCTCCTCACTCCGTTTTCCAGACCTCGAAACCGGTGAAACTGGCGGTCGGCTTGAAGGAATTCCGCTTCAACTGCTCGTGGTGTCTGCCGTCCGGGTGACGCAAGTCGGGGCGGTTGATGACGACGACATCGGCGACCAGCAGGCTGCTGGGTGGAGCGGATTCGAGGACTTGGATCGCGTTGACGAGCGCCATGCCGCCCTGGCGGTAGGCGTAGTAGCGGGTGGCGTTCATGTCCGCCTGCCACCAGACGGCCTTGCCTCTTTTCAAGGCTTCGATGCCGATGTGGGTCGCCTTGCGGTAGTCGTCGCGGGCGTGGCGCTCGAGAAACCGGAGTTCGATCGACGAGGCCAGCATGAAAAGCACGGCGAGGGCACCGAGCAGGACCGGCCACTTGGCCTTGCTGCCGGCGGAGAGCGCGGCGGCGATGGGCAGCAGCAAGGCCGGGACCGCCGGACTGAGGTGGCGGCCCAGCACTTGGAAGTCCTGCAGGATGCCGATGACGGCGAGAAACAAGACGGGCAAAAGCACCGCGCAGGCCACGGCCAGAGCGCAGCGGAGCGGCACCGTTTGTAGCCATGACCGGACTCCGTAGGCCCAAGCCCCGGCGATGCAGAGAAAGGCGGGAAGGAGAATTCCCAGATAGGGAGTCACCGCCAGCGGGCTTGCCCGCAATTCATTCTTGGAGGGGCCGAGCCCCAGCAGGCCGATCATTTCATAGCCGCCGAAAAACACGCTCAGCACGCTGCTGCCTTCGGTGCCGGCCGCGCGGTATCCGTTGAGCAAGGTGAACGCATAGTAGGCGCCGAGGATCAAGCCGCCGGCGATCCACGGAAGCGCTTTCAGCCAAAATCCCCGGCGGCCCAGCCAGTCGGGACGAATCATCAGGACCCCCAGCCACAGTCCGCCCGCCCAGATGACGGCGGTCAGGCTGCTGCAAGCGAGCAGCAGCGCCGCCGCACCCGCCGCATGCAGGCCGCTGAAATCCTGCCGCTCGCGGTTGGCGATCACCTTCGCCAGTGCGGCGGCGGCCAGGGCTCCCCCGGCGATTTGCATCGCATAGGGCCTGAGTTCGCCGGTGTAGTAGAGAACGAAAGGACAGGTCAGGCACACCAGCGGCCAGAAGCGGACCCTGCGCAAGGCCAGCACGGCGAGGATCAGCCACGGCAGGTTGATGGCCCGCAGGGCGAACTCGCTCAAGGCACCGAGTTGGGCCCAGCCCCATAACAGAAACATGTAAACCGGCATCTGCACGTCCGATCCGCCGAGGCGCAGGGTCATGGCCCACCAGTCCTTGAAGTCGGGGATCAGCGCTTTGAAGGCTCCGCTGCCTTCGTCCATCCACAGGCTCTGGGTGGTGATGGCGGCCAGGCCAACCGCGATCGCCGCGAGGGTGAGCAGCAGGATGCGGATGGTATCGCGGGGGTGAGTGCTTGGGGAGGGCATGAGGGAAAGAGAAGAGGAGAAGGGATTTTGAATGTTGGATTTTGAATTTTGAATGAGAGAGGCTTGCGCGCTGCGGCTCCAGGTGGCGCTGCACCGCCGGGGCAGCAGTCAAAGGAATGAGAAAGAGAAGTCCAAGAGGAGCCGTGGAGTCTTCGCTTGGGCCAAGCTTTCTCCACGCTTTGGCTGCGCTCCCGGCGGTAGCGCGCCACCCAAGACTGCGCCACCCAAGACTGCGCCACCCAAGACTGCGCCACCCAAGACTGCGCCACCGATGTCAAAACCCGCTATCTTGATTCTCTCCAGTCTCTCATGTAGGGCCATTCCGATGGAGCCGCCACAAGTCCCGCTCGAATGGGATTCATCCGGATATAGTCTGCCTTCTCACAGGCACTTTCGATGCTTCTCAGCCGATGATCGAAATAGCCGTCCTGCCATTGGATATGAAGTCTTCCTGCAAGCCAGCGTTTCCAGTCAGAGATTGATTTCCGGGGTTGGAACTTGCTGGGAAAGGTGACAATTCCGTGCAGGTGATCGGGCATGGCGAGAATGCAGCGCCAGTTCCATTCACCGCGCTTTTCCCTGAACTCGATGGATTCCATTAGGTCGGCCCATACGGTGATTTTGGCAAGTTGATTGCGGCCTCTTGGATGACAGTTGATTGTGATAAAGAATGCTTCCTGAGTCGGATCGATCCAATTCGGCACATCGTGGGGTAATTGAGATCTGCGGAAATCCGGCATGGTGGCTTGATGGTGGCGCTGCACCGCCGGGGCAGCAGTCAAAGGGGTGGGAAAGAGAAGCGCAAGAGGAGCCGCAAGTCTCAAGGTGGCGCTGCACCGCCGGGGCAGCAGTCAAAGGGATGGGAAAGAGAAGTCCAAGAGGAGCCGCAGAGTCTTCGCTTGGGCCAAGCTTTCTCCACGCTTTGTCTGCGCTCCCGGCGGTAGCGCGCCACCCAAGACTGCGCCACCCAAGACTGCGCCACCCAAGACTGCGCCACCCAAGACTCTGCGATCCCGGCGAGAGGGGTTCGCCTAGCGGATCCCCGCTTTCCCCAGTTGCCGGAACAACTCCACCGCCTTGACCGCGAATTTCGCAAAGGGCACCGAAGCCTCGCCTCCGTGCCGCGGTGGAAAGCCGATATCGATGTGGCAGTGACGGATGGCGGGATTCCGTTTCAAACAAACCGCGAGCGCTATGTTTGCCAGATCGATGTTGGATGGAATCGCGCGGATGGCGTCGGCGCAGGCGGCCGTGTTCATCAAGCGATAGGGCACGTTCGCATCCGCGCAGTCGACTTTTGCCAGCACGCGGAGCGCATGCCGCAGAACCCTGCTCGCCACCACCCGGCGGAACCCGTCCTGCCGGGCGCGCCTGCCGTAGATCACGTCGAAATCATTTCTCCTCTCCCAGAATTCCTTGAAGTGCCGGGGATCGGATTGGCCGTCGGAGTCGATCTGGAAGACGAACGGAATGCCTCGTTCGAGAGCGATGCGGTAGCCCTCGATACAGGTCTGCCCGTGGCCGCGGTTCTCACGGCTGACCCATTCCAGTCGCGGCCCGAGCCGGGCTTGCAGGGATTTGAGAATGGCCGGGGTGGCGTCGGTCGAACCGTCGTCGATCGCCAGCAGCGTGAACCCGGGCGCGGTCCGCTCCAGCTCCGGGAACCACTCGCCGATGACTCTTTCCACCGATGCCTGCTCGTTGAAAACCGGCATCACGATCAGGAGATGGGGTGGTGTGGGGGTGGGAGAGATTTTGGATGTTGGATTTTGAATTTTAAATGGGAAGAAGACTTTAGAAGGGAGCTACGACACTCCTGTCGCAGGGAGCAAGGAAAGCCAATGGGCAAGAGCCCGGTTCATTGACTTCGCTTCCGCAAGGCACCACGGGAGTAAGGTGCCTTATTGATTGCACTTCCATTGTGCGCATTTGAAAATTCAAAATTCAAAATCCACAATTCCTCTTCTTCTCACCTCCCCAACACCTCCCGGTAGATTTCAAGATGCCGCCGGGCGATGACCTCGGGTGCGTAGCGCCGGGCCATGATTGCCGGGTTTCCGGCGGGTGTCGGGTAGCCGTGGGTGATCCACTGTTCGAGTCCCGCCGCGAGGGTGTCGAAGTCATCGAACAGTTCCGAACCCACGGTGCCGTCGAGGATGTCCGGAATGCCGCCGACGCGTGCGGCGAAGACCTTGAGATTGCGGGCGAGCGCCTCCGCGACGACCAGGCCGAAGGCTTCTTCCTCCGGGAAGTGAATCAAGGCATCCGCATCATCCATCGAGCGGATGAGTTCCGCCTCATTGAGCACTCCGGAATATTCCGCGTATCCCTGTTGCATCGCTTCCTCCAGCAGCGCTTGGAACTCGATGCCGTAGGGGTGGTCGGTGGAATGGACTCCGGCGAAACGAACCACGAAGCGGTTCCCCGCCTCGAAGAGCCCCTTCAGGGTTTGGAGGATTTCGAGCGGCCGCTTGAGGCGGGTGACCACTCCGACGACGAGGAACACCGGGACCGGATTCCGGCGGACTTCGGGTGCTCCGGCTTCAAGGAACGCGGAACGCAGCGGATTGGGAACCTGCCAGGTCTTCCGGGTCCGGCTTTCGACCAGAGAGCGGGTGTGGATGGAATTGCAGAGCACTCCGGCGGTGCGGCCCAGGGCGTGGGTTTCGAGCCGGGATGCCAGCCAATAGTAGGAGTTGGCCCCCAACAGTTTCAGCCGGTGGATCCGCTGCATGTTGCCGTGAATGGTGATTACGTTGGTAAAGCCCGAGTGAACCGCGGAGATCGCGCAGTCGCGTTCGGTGCCTTGGCCGTGGACGATGTCGGGTTGCAGTTCTTGAAGCCGCTTGCGCACGGCGAGCGCGCAGCCGGCGAAAGCCGTGCGGCCCCAACCGATGGATGGCACGATCGGCTGGTGGAAGTGGATGTTGGACGCCAGCTTGGATGGACCGGTCATTGCCCGCTTCGCGCAGGAGACCACGTGGACCTCCAGATCGTCATTCAATGAGGCGAATCCGTCTAGCAGGGCTGATACCGCAGGTTCGAAATACGGTGCTTCCAGATCATAGCGCTGATGCTGCTCGCGGTTATCCGTGCACAAGAAGGCGACTTTCATGAGAACTGTAGCGTCGCTCTGTGAGCGTCGATGCCGGTGTGAAGAGGTTTAGCCGCAAAAAGGCGCAGAGGCCGCAAAAGGGGGAGAGGGGATAATGGATTTTGAATGTTGGATTTTAAATTCTAGACCCTGACCCCTGACCCCTGACCTCCGCGTGGCGGTGGCTTAAAGGGAAAGCTCGGTGAGGAATGTTTCGAAGTCCGCCAGGTGTTTGCCAAGGATGGCGTGGAGGACGGGCGTTTGAATTTCCTGATAGTTGTGAACCGCGATGTTGCGGAAACCGACCATGTGTTTCATGGCGGTGGCGCAGGCTTGGCTGATGATGGCGTTTTGAGCGAGCAGCTCGAAGGCGTCGCGGCTGGTTTGGGGGATTCCAAGGCGTCCCTGGGCCACGCGATGCATGGCGAGATCAATCGCCGCCTCGCAGGCGCTGAGGATGTTCAGAACGATGGAATCCTGGATGGTGAAATCATCGAGCCGGCCCGGATCATCCCGGTATTCCTCCGAGATGCGTTGCAGGCAGCGGCGGATGATCGCCGCCTTGTTCAAGTCGATGTCGTCAATCATGATGCGAGAACCGGTTGCCGCTCTTCGTTGAGGCGCGCGTAGTCGGCCAGGGTTAACATTTCAAATTGCTGGTGAAGGCCCGGATTTTGAATCTCAAGCGGGGTTCCGGTGCGCAGGACTTCTTTGGAAAAGACGGTGCTGGTCCGGGTGAGATCTGCGAGGTCCACGCAGTGGCCCAATTGATCGGCAAGTTGGTTGGCGATCCGGAAGCAGTCGATGGGATCCGCGGAATGTGTCGGGAGGAAAGCGATGTCGATGTCGCTTGCCGGATGTTGGGAGCGGGTGCCGAAGGAGCCGAACAGGTAGATCACCGCCGGATTGAAGGGTTTCAAGGCTTCAATCACGCGGGCGCGCTGGTCTTCGGGCAGGCGTGGGTCGGGAGGCATGGTGGGGAAGAGGGATTTGAATTTTGAATTTTGAATGTTGGATCTCCGACCTCCGACCTCCGACCTCCGACCTCCGACCTCCGACCTCCGACCTCCGACCTCCGACCCCTGACCAGCGAGGAAATGCAGTGGTGATGCACCTTCTCTCTTCATTCAACCTCCAAAATTCAAAATTCAAAATTTCTTCCCATCCAGCACCTCCCGATAGATCTCCAGATGCTTCTCGGCGATGTGGCGCGGGTGGAAGCGTTCTATGGCCTTTTGTCTGGCACGGGTTCCCATGGCCTCGCGCAGGGGGGCATCCGCGAGGAGTCGGTCGATGGCGCTTGTGATCGTTGCGGGATCATGAGGATCGAACAACAAGCCGTCACGTTCATGATCCACCAGATCGGGAACTCCGCCGACGCTGGATGCGGCGACCGGCAGGCCTGCGGCCATGGCCTCTAGCACGACCATCGGGCAGTTGTCCTCAAAGGTGGGCAGCACCAGAAAGGAGGAGGCCGCGAACTCGGCGGCAAGACGGTCGCGGTCGAGAAGTCCGAGGAGGCTCACTTGGGGAAGCGATTCCACCAAGTCCATCACCTTGCTGCCGTAGGGACTTGCCGCGTGGAAGTTGCCGGCCAGCGCCAAGGTGCACTTTCCTTGCCGCAGCATGGACTCGCACGCCTGCAGCAGTCCGAGCGGGTTCTTGCGTTCATCCAGGGAGCCTACGAATAGAATTCTTGGAATAGGCGGCGGATTCGATTGAATCCGGAAAAAACGTGGGTCCGCCGCATTGGGCAGCAACCAGGATTTTTTCGCGAGGCCGGCCACGAGATCCCGGGTGTAGCTGGAGATGGCCACCACCCCGTCGGTGCGCTTCAAACAGAACCACTCCAGCGCCGCGGCCAGTTTGTAATAATGACGGCCTTTTTGTTCGGGACGCTTGGCATGCACCCGCATGTTGCCGTGAATGGTCAATACATTGGGAAAACCGGAAAGCACCGCATCCATCGCGCAGTCCCGCTCGGTGCCCTGGCCGTGGACGATGTCGGGTTTCAGATCTTTCAGCAGGCGGCGCACGGCGAGCGCGCATCCGGCGAAACCCGTGCGACCCCAGCCGATGAGCGGAACGATGGGTTGGTGAAACCAGATGTTCCCGGCAAGACGTTCTGGCGAGTGCATGGGACTCTTCGCGCAGGAGATCACGTGAACCTCGACTTCCTCTCCCAGTTCCTGGAATCCCTCAAGCAGCCCGTCAGGGGCCGTGCCGAAAAAGGGACGTTCCAAGTCACGATGACCGAACTGTTCCCGGTTATCGGTGGTAAGAAAAGCGATTTTCATGAAAAAGGGTAGGCGTGGAGGAATAGGGATTTTGGACGGGACTAGAAGCTTACCGCGAATCGACACGAATTGAAGAGGGGAGGTAACGAGAGAAGCGCCAAGTGGCGCTGCATTGATTCACTCGCCCCGCTCGGCTCGATCTCCCCTTCGGGGCACGTCGCGTTCGCTGCTGTCCAAAACGGTTACAAGCTTTCACCGTTTTGCCCTACCGGCGGATGGCATGGACAATCCGCCGCACGCTTTTCTGCGCGGCCCAGATCCAAAGTTCGAAGCTCTGGCTTTTGAGCCGTGGCAGACCATGGAAAAGCAGCCAGCACCAGTCACGGAGTGAGCTAGAATTTGAGTAGAAGCGAAGCGTATTTAATGCTCGCAGGGCTTCGTCGTCGGTCAGACGCATAAACTGTCGGCAGTGCCGCAGGGAGATCTGCCCACTCAGGGGGATTTGGACATCGGCCTTTTGCTTGGAGATCGAGGTCGAATGCACTCGAAAGGACAAGAGCGGGTGTGGAATACCAATGATATTACCCTTACCGATGAGTCGGCCCCAGAGGCCGAAATCCTCGGCATGTCTCTCCTCGGGCAGATAGCCACCGCAGGCGAGAAAGGCATCCTTGCGGAACATCACCGTAGGGTGAATAATGGGACACTGATAACAAAGACGGAGCATTGTCAGTGCTTCGCTGTAGATAAAGCGGGCAGCGGGCGTGACGTAGCGGGCCTCACCAATGATGCGGATCTGGGTATGGCAGAGAATGGTACCGGCTTGTTTTTGAATCGCCTGCCATTGCATAGCGAGTCGTTCCGGGTGGGCGATATCGTCACAGTCCATACGGGCGATCCAATCCGCACGGGCTTCCTCGACACCGCGATTGAGAGCGATCACGATGCCTTCATGGTCGAGGAGGATGACCCGGATTCTCGGATCGCGGGTGGCATAGTCTGCAAGGATGGAGGGACTGGCATCTGTGCTGCCATCATCCACAATCAGGAATTCAAAGTCGCTGAATGTTTGACTCAAGATGCTGTCAATTGCCTCCCGGAGATAGGCCTCTCCATTCCAGACGGGCATCACGATGCTGACTGAAGGTTTAGCGCAATTGATTCTGGAGGCTGTCTCGGACATAAGCAATTCTCGGTTGATCACAAGCCGCTTGTCGCGTTTTCAATGAAATGGTGGAGGATGATCAATGGATCAATCGGTCAAGCTCATCCAACACGGTGGCGTCCGCCGCCGCGTCGAACTTTCGTGCGAAATGGGCGGGGGATTCCCTGAGCATGGGCAGGTCCTCCATGGTCAGTATTTTTGGATTGTTGCCGCTGCGGGTCCAGTCCACGTAGCGCAGGTAGTTCTGGCTCAGTTTCAGGTCGGGTGCGTTGGCCAGCACGGTGTGGAGATAGGATTCCTCGGGAACCAGCTTGTCGCGATAGTGCGCGGCCACCTGCGGGTTTTGGTCGTAAAAGTCCAGAATCCGCCGGGCGCAGCGGTGGTTGGCGCAGAACCAGACTTCCCCGGCATAACACTTGAAGTCCGGGGTGAATGGATGCCGGCCCCGTGTGAAAAGCGGGTGGGTCAGCCAGAAAGTCCGCGTGCTGGGACGCAGGTAGCGGTTGATGCCGCGGACTTTTACCGGCCGCGAACAGTAGCGTTTTTTGCACTGTTGGAGCCAGGATTCCCATTTCCATCCGCGGGGGTAATCCGGGTCGGGCGGGTAGTGGAGGTTTCCTTCCGAAACCAACTTGTGTTCGATGTGGCCGTCGAAGGGGCTGGCTTGGAGCTCCGCCAGGATCTGGCGGGCGGGCTTGATGGGATAATCCGCGCCGCTCAAATGCACGAACCATTGCGGGCCGTTCCCGCCGGCGTAAAGCAGACGCAAGGCCTCGATAGTCGCCTCCACGCAGCTGAAATCGCCCCATCGGGTCGCCACATGCGGACGGACGAGTTTCACGTTGTCCGGGCAGTTTTCGATGAAGCGGGGATTCTGCCCGAAATCGTGGTGGCAGACGATCGGCGGCTGGTCGAACATCCGGTTGAGCGTCCGGATGAGACGCTCCGTCTGTTCCAGCGGGCTGCGCGGATTGATCAGGATGACGAAGCCGATGGGGGACATGGTGGTGCCGCTGCGCGGCAAATTTTGAATGTTGGATTTTGGATTTTGAATGGAAGAGGGGGCGCGACGCGTCGCTGATGTTGAATGTTGAATTTCAGAAAAGATGCCGGAGCGGCGATGTCTTCTCTCTTTATCCAAAATTCAAAATTTAAAATCCAAAATTCATCTCTTCCACCCCAGCCGCTTGAGTCGCCAAAGGATCGCTGTCTCCACGCGATGGTGGAATGCATGCAATGGTCCGATGCGCTCGGCGATCAGGCGGCGGCGGTCTTGGTAGAACGGGCGGTCTGCAGTGTGGGTGCAAAGGCCGCCGCCTTCGAAGTCGGCGATCATTTGCGGGAAATGCAGTTTCCTGATTCCAGAATCGCCGAAGCATTTGAGGTTGAAGGCCCAGTCGGACATGATGGGATAGGCGAGCTCATAGTTTCCGAGGAGATCGAAGATGCCGCGTTCATAAAAGATCCCCTGATGGCAGATGTTCTCGCGGCAGATCCGGGTTTTTGAATAGTGCCCGGCGGTAAAGGGGCGGCCGGTTTGCAGGTCCCGGACATCGCCGTAAATGAAACGCGGGTGGGATGACGGATGGCACTGAATGAAATCCGCCACCTGTTGCAGGCTGCCCGGCAGCAGGGTGTCGCCCGCCCCGAGGAACAGGAGAAAGCGGCCCTGACTGTGGGCGATGCCCTTGTTCATGGCGTCATAGACGCCGGCGTCCTTTTCAGAGATCCAGTGGAAACCGGGTTGCCTTTGGTTTTCCAGCCATTCGCGGGTGCCATCGGTGGACGCGCCGTCGATGATCCAATAGTCACACAGCCCATCCGCCTGATCCATCACGGAAGTGAATGAATCCCCCAGCTTGGTGCCGGCATTGTAGCTTGGGGTGATGATGGAGAAGAGCATGGTGGAGGGGAATTTTGAATGTTGAATTTTGAATGTTGGATTGAAGAACGATTGTGGCGTTCCAAGGACTTGGATCATTCAAAATCCAAAATCTAAAATTTAAAATTCTTTCGGGTGGACTCCTCAAGCTTGGCCCCGGCGTTGTAGCTGGGGGTGATGATGGAGAAGAGCATGGAGAGATTTTGAATGTTGGATTTTGAATGAGGGCGGAAGCGAAACGCGGGACGAGGACTGCGACATGCGGGCCGCGCAATCCTGTCAGTCAGTTAAAGATTTTATTAACCACAGATGAACGCAGATGGACACAGATAAAGATCACAGATTAAGACCTCATTTTCGCGCTGTTCATCTGCGTGCGTCCTGTCCATCGGTGGTTCAATTCTCCCTTTTTTCAGATCAAGATTCGCGTCCATGCCTGATCATTCGCGGTTGGATGGATCCGGGAGCCTGGGCACCTCATGGGCTTTTCGCTTCGCGGGCGGACTGAAGATCCGCGGTCCGTGGAGGAAGATTGCTTTCTCCCTCATGGAGAGCCCCTGAGGTGACGCTCCGGAGTCTCGAATCGTAGTTTTCGATACCCGAGGAAAAGTCGATTCCGCTCGTGGAAGGCTTTTCCATGACGAGGGAAAAGGCTTCCGGGTGGTGGGAAAAGCCTTCCGGTCGATGGGAAAAGGAGAGTGTAAGGAAAAGCCTTCCGGGCAGGGAATGGTGATGATGGAGAAGAGCATGGAGAGATTTTGAATATTGGATTGGGGGGGATAGATTGGATTTTGATGTTGTATAAATAGGTGGCTTTGAATAGAAGAACCTGAATGAAATATCACTAGTGACCGATTGACATCGGTGTAACTCCGAGTGAATTCTTGATCACCCATTGGGGGCGGCGTTTCACCTCTTCGTAGATTCTTCCAATATATACACCGATCACACCGAGACTCAACAGTTGTATGCCACCAAGAAAGAGAATACATATCATGATTGTGGTGAACCCGCGAACCGGTGGAAAGCCAAGTTGCAGGAAAAAACCACTGAAAATCTTTGTTGAGAGAATCCAGATGATGCCGACGAGTGAAACTCCCGATATCCATACGCCTGTTTGCGCGACAATTGTTAACGGAACCGTCGAGAAGGAGAATATGCCATCAAGCGCTAGTTTAATCAACTTCCGAAAATCGTACTTGGCCTCACCCGCCGCGCGGGCATGTCGCTCATAGGCAAGACCAGTTTGTTTGAATCCGGTCCACGCCCGCAGCCCCCTGACAAAACGGTTGCGTTCGGGCATGCTATTGAGAACCTCCACTACCTTCCGGTCCATGAGACAAAAGTCTCCTGAATCCAGTGGTATATCAAATGGCGTAACTTTCGCTAGCAGTCGATAAAACATCCAGTAGCAAATTCGTTTCAGCGGTCCTTCTTTGCGTTTCTCACGAATGGCGTAGACGACTTCGAATCCTTCCTGCCACTTCTCAATGAAACGCCCCAGTTCCTCGGGCGGATCCTGGAGGTCGGCGTCTATCACGATGACTGCATCGCCGTCCGCGTGAAAGATTCCTGCAGATACGGCAGTTTGATGTCCATAGTTTCTCGCAAATGAAAGTGCATGCCAACGTTGGTTGTGTCGAGACTGCTCTTCCAGAATGCTCCATGTTTGGTCCCGAGATCCGTCGTCAACGCAAATGACATTCCAATCGCATGACCACAATTCTGAGGCGGAATTGATACGCCTGTATAATTCAGGAAGCACATCCTGCTCGTTGAAGCAGGGAATTACAATGGTGACTTTCATTTTGAGACAGAATTTTTGGATGTATCACAGCGCTATTGATCAAAGCGCCATTGATCAGTGAGTCACTGGTGCGATGTTGGATTTCTCGGCAACAGCCATGACGCTTATACCAACAGGAAAATTAATACCTTTCATTAGGAAGTAGTTCTCGATGCAGAGCCAATTGTATAGTGCTTTGTTGACAAGTCGAGATGTAGGACGGATATAGCTTGTCTGACTGGTTTGTGTGGTAATTATCTTTCGAAAAATTCGGATCAACGCCACAGGGATAAACAAAAGACCGTTCCAGAAGGAACTGCGGTTCACGATGAATCCACTCTTGTATAGCGACTCCCGGAGTTCCTTGTGACCATACCGTTTATAATGATGATTCACATCATCATGTGCGCTCCAGAGAAAATGAAATGCAGGCACGAAAACAATCAAGCACCCGCCGGGCTTCAACACCCGTCTCCATTCCGAAAGGGCTCTTTGAGCATTTTCGAGATGTTCAAGGACGTCAGATGCGATGACAAGATCATAGGAGCAGTCATCGAATGAGAGATTCTGCGCATCCATGACGAAGGTTCGGTTCATTCCATTCTGATGACAGATGTTCACCGCATCCACACTGATATCAATTCCGGTTATATCCGAGTAGCCGTCTGCTTGCAATAAATGGATGAGAGGACCGCCAGAACATCCTATCTCAAGAATGCTGGAACTACGTTCTGGCATCGCCGTTCGAATAAGGGAATGAACCAAATGACGACGTCCGAGGAACCACCAGTGATCATCTTCCACGTGATGATATAGCTCTTCATATTCTTTTTTCATGGTGGGCAGTAGGATGTCTGAATGCCACAGAATTTGTGGCTGATGCGGGAGCTCAAAATATTGCAACCAACACGTTTGTAAAGTGTAATTGACATGAAATCCGCGCAATACCAAGGGCAATGACGTGGGCGGACTGGTTGCGGCGTTGTTGCCTGCCCTTTATCCCGGATTGCATGCGTTTTGTTTCAAGCTGCCGGAAGGTAAGATTGTTGTGTATATTCGTGATTTATCTGCCCGGTATGGGTTGAATTACCAGATGGGTGAACACTTTGAGGAGGGCGGATTGCTTGCAACCAAGCCGGTTATCAAAACAACAAAAGGCTATTTATCATAATTATCATTTGCGTATATTACGTAATCAATCGGGCCATTGGGATAAAAAAACCTTTTGTACCAGATAGATTGGTTTCTCAGTAAATCAGTGATGGTCTGCCTTTCAGAATAAGTGGCGATCTTGAAGAAGCCAACGGGAGGTGGCTGGGGACTCTTGCCCATCGCTGACTTTATGACTACAAAGTCGAACTGCGGACTCATCTCCGCAATCGGGTCCGAATTGAACATATTCCCATAATCGGCGACAAATGTCCAGTTTCGGCGTTCGGCCAAAAGAATCAAATCTTGCGCTCCGAATACCCGTGATTTGGGCGGTATGAATCCCGCCATATATTCTTCCAGCATTTCAAGGTTCTTTGTGGATCTCTCCAAATGGGATTGTAGTGCCATCCTCACCGGCCCCAGAACCAGTCCGTTGCTTGTGCCTACAATTCCTATGAAAATCACGAACAGGGCGGAATGTTTCCACCGATTGGGTTCGGATGCAACCTTACGTGCGTCTGTGATTGCGGCGGAAATCAATAAAGCGAATATGGGGGCCATTGTCGAAACATGCCAAAATTTTCCGCCCGAAGCGAAAGTAAGACTAAATCCAACGAAAATGATTAGAAGAAATAATTCAAACAATGGAAGTTTTGAATTACCTTTAACACTCCTAATAATGCACCACAATAATCCAGTTGCCAAAAGTAGCAAATACCCTTGGCGTCGATAGAAATAGTGCGTGTATTTCAAGATCTCAGATTCTATAAACCCAGCATTTCTCGTTCGCTGCTGTAAGAATTGATATAGGAACTGTTCTTTGAACGCTTCGTAATGTAGAGCTATGTAGATTATTACCGGTGAAAATAATAACAGGAAACCGAAGCTTAAAGCGAAAAGGCACTTGCCGAGGGTTGCGGCTTTGGTTTTTCGCTGTGTCATGACGAATGACAAGGCTAAGCCGATCCCGTAAATGGCAAAAAGTATATGGGCGGATATCGCGATACCCATGGCACAGCCAGCTCCGAGCCAGTATTGCCAGTCTTTTACAAAGCCATCCCTTCTGAGAACCAAGGCAATGGCGGATAATGTAAAAAGATAAGGAATTCCATCGTATCTAACAATGATCATTCTTGCCGCAAAAGATGGTTCAGCCAATAAAATCAGACTGCATACTATCGCGAAAAACGCACCGAAAAGACGTCTATAAACCGATAGAACTAGTAATAGGATTAGAAGACCAATGAATATACTATAAGCATGTGCCGCGGCAATGGATATGCCGAAAATTTTAAACCAAAATCCCAATAACCAGTAGTTTAATGGAACTTGATAAAAATGGGCTAGTTCATGTCCAGCCCCAGGACCAGCACTTGGAAAGGACATTATTCCTTCTTTTGCAAATTGGATCGAGGGGTCAAGGATGCAAGGTTCGTCAAATTGAAGACCTACAGGTCGCAAGCTGGAAAACATTACGATCGTGAGATAAAATAGAACAATGATCCCCGACACGATGTTTGCGGTCGTTAAATGACGGGGCAATTTCCCGTCATTCATTGGATATGAGGTGATTTTTGGCATGACTAAAAGGCGTTGGATTGCTGTCCTCTTCATTGAAGCAAAAAACTACGATGCAAAAAGAAGGAGCTTGATTTACCATAGTGTTAATAATCCTAATTACTCTTTTTGCTTCTGCATAATGATCATCGCACTAGAGCCAATCCGCTTTTGCGGAATATGTTCAAGTCTAGACAGTAGACCTAGCAACGTGTTTGCAAGCTTGGAAGTTGCCTTGAAACCCGTTTTCAAGATTTCAGAGTCCGACTGTTTCTTTGCAGCCAGAATCCATTTTCTCAAAATGAGAAGAGGAATGAACGGCATCCCCCAGTAAGTGACTGCTCTGACCTTGCAGTGGTGTTTGTCTGCGATGTCAAGGAGCATTGGAATAGTGTAGCGTCGCTTGTGGCCTGCCGCATGATCATATGCGCTGAAAAGCCATCCGATTGCTGGAACATTTATGATGACATGACCCCCAGGTTTTAAGTGGTAGAGAACCGCATCAATGAAAGCAGTTTCATCATCAATATGTTCAATGACATCATATAAAAATAGGAGATCATATTTACCCGCAAGATCTTCCCGTTGCTCAAGTATGTTGTAACAGTATCTAGGACTACAATTTACAATGCTTAGCCGTAACGCATAATCATTTAGGTCAACCCCATCCACTTCCCTAATGTATCGTGATTCAATTTGATGTTGGAGAACGCCATTACCACATCCAATTTCCGCGATTGAAGTTGACGAGGTGATGAGTTCATCTGCCAGCATGCGAGTGACATCAAAACGGCGAATCATCCAAAAATGTTCTGGAGTGGCAATTTCAAACCACGCATCCCCCATGCTTACAGGAAGTGGTTTGGTTAAATATATAATTTCAGGAGGAATGGATGACGTCGGTTTTTGGTGCATGATAATATATTTTGAAGATTATAACACTCTAGGCTAGTACATTTACATAACATATTAATCAGAATTCAATTCTGAATTGCTATATTTCGTTCATTGCATTTTGGAGTGAATGATACGAGCAGAAAATACGGGAAAAACACTCAGCATGCCCTGGAACTGTTCCCAGTTCGGGCTGCTGCTGCGATTGTGCCGCTGCAACCACCTGCGCCACTTCATACCGCAGCCGTGACCGCATGCGGGTATTTCCAGTGACTCCGTAGTAGCCGTCATGGCCACGCAGCTTCTCGTTGAGTTTGCGCTGCTGCTCCTTCATGGACAGGTGACGTTCTCCTCTTTCATTCAAAATCCAAAATTCAAAATTCAAAATTCTTCAAGGTGGATTCCTGTCAGAGATGGCGGCGTAAGTGATAACACCCGGTTCCGAATCCTGACTTGGGTTGCTCGGTGTAGTCATTTCCAAAAATATACCGGCGCTCGAGAATCTCGAATGGAGCGAAAAGTCTTTCCAGATACGCTTCGCAAAACGCGCGGTGGGCGTTGAAATAGATCCGGTTCACGTCGTCGATGGGCACGGAGAGGTAAAGGTCGCCGCCGGGCTGGACGATGCGCTTGAGTTCCTCGACGGCCTTGACGGTTCCCTCGGGGTCCAGCGGGTCGCCATAGCGGCCGAGACCGATGTGTTCCACCACGCAAAGGGATGATACGGATGGCTGGCTGGCATCGGCAAAGGGCAGTTCGAGGATGCTGCCTTCCTCGAATTTCAGGGATTCCAGCGGGGCCGGGAGGGGCCGCAGATCGACCATCGTCGTATCCACCACCTTGGACAGCAGGGAGACGAACTTGTGGTGAGAGCCCACATCCACATGCCTGGCCGGCCGGGCCTGCACGATCTTCTCAAAGGCCCAGGCGTCTTGATAGTAATAGCTGGCGTCAATCGGGGTGGTGCTGGTGGCATCGTCCAGGCAGGGGTAGAAAAAGCGGGGTTCGGGAACTTCCCCGCCGGCAGCCAGTTTGCAATATTTCTGGTATTCACCCCAGAACCACCAGCGGCTTTTCCAGCGGCGCAGGTGATTGCGCAAGCCCAAGAAGGGTGGCCAGACGGTGAAGTGTAGTTGTTGAAGTAAGTTCATGGGAAGAGTAGGAGTTAGGAGGTCGGAGGTCGGAGGTCAGAGGTCAGAGGTCAGAGGTCAGAGGTCAGAGGTCAGAGGTCAGAGGTCAGAGGTCAGAGGTCAGAGGTCAGAGGTCAGAGGTCAGAGG
>JBFZFJ010000040.1:0-3753 GCA_041306405.1 Verrucomicrobiales bacterium
AAGCCTATCTCGCCCGGAAGAATGAGGAATCCAATTCGATCAACTGGCAGTTCACCAACGAAAAAGCCCGCATCAAACTCAAATCACTCTATCCAACAATTTGAATTTTACGCGACACTAGCGGCTTTGTTGTTTTTACATGGCACATACATCCGTTTTGACACTACATCTTGTATTGTGAATGATTTTTGGATACTTCATCTACAAAATAGAGTTGTCCCGGCCCTATCAGCAGGGTAAATCTCATGCGTTCGGGAAAACGTCCTGCGTGTATTCGATCGCAGCCGCTTTTCCGGCATCTACCACAAAATACGGCCATGGCCATATACACCAACAAAACCGTGTCACTCCGGCGCGAACAATTCCTGTCCTCATGGCTGGAATTCGCCCCGGATGTGACATTCGCCGGATTGACCCTCGCCCAGTTCGAGGACAAATCCAAGACGCCACTGGACGCTCGCAAGAGCATCAGGGAGGTCCAAACCAAACTCCGGGGCCTGCTGCTGGACCGGGACAAGGCGGATGAGCTCCTGAACCAGGATTTGATCCTGATCGCCCATGCGATCCGGGGCAATGAGTTGTTCGGGGAGGATTGTGCGTTCTACCGCTCGCTGGGATTCATCCCGAAAAGCGAGCGCAGGACAGGCACGGGAGCCAGGAAAAAAGCGGAGCTGACCGCTCCCGCAGCCCCGCCGCCGAACACGGACGTTGCTTGATCTGACCGTCGAAAGATGG
Source organism: Verrucomicrobiales bacterium (assembly GCA_041306405.1). GTDB lineage: Bacteria > Verrucomicrobiota > Verrucomicrobiia > Verrucomicrobiales > Akkermansiaceae > Luteolibacter. Next base: position 736 of record JBFZFJ010000040.1, read on the forward strand.
ATCAAGCAACGCCGCATCGCGGTATCAAGAGGGTCGCCGGTCCGCAAGGGCCGGCGGCCTTTCTTGTGTGAAGAATGAAGGCTGGAAAACGAGGGTCTGCAAAGCGAAAAGCGAAAAATCGAGGGGCCGGGTTCAGGGGGGGGCAAGGGATGCCATTTTCCATCAATGACATGAGATTCTTTTCACCGCGGAGCCGCAGAGGTCGCAAAGGGACGCGGAGCCGGGACGACGGGATGCAAGGGGGGAGAGCGAAACGCAGAGGGCGCGGAGGGAAGACGCGGAGGTTTTTGGGGAGGGGAGCGATGGACTGCTTCCGACATGTCCCCGCAGTCCGAGTCCGGGAGATTCGCCTTGATCCCACCAACTCTTCCACCCGCGCTGATTTTTGCGCGCCTCTTGGGCCTTTTTGCGGCCAGAATCCAAATCTCAGATCCCCGCTCTTCCTCCGCGTCCCTTTGCGGCCTCCGCGCCTCTGCGGTGAACTCTTCCCTCTTCGCCCGTAAGGATTGACAGGCGGGAGGCCCAATCCCGTCCATCCGCGGTTCATTTCTCTTTCCGAATTTTCCAAGACGATGCCTTGACCCGGCGATGGGAGGGGGAATAGGGTCCGCGCGATTCTCCGTTTGAGCGCACGATTCCCGCCTCCATCATGAACATTCACGAATACCAAGCCAAAGAGCTTTTCGACCGATTTCAAGTCCCAAGCCCGAAGGGGAAAGTCGCCTCCACCGCCAAGGAAGCCTACGACGCCGCCAAGTGGCTCGGGGTGAAACATTTGGTGGTGAAGGCCCAGGTCCACGCCGGTGGTCGGGGGAAAGGCTCCTTTAAAAATGGTTTCAAAGGCGGCGTGCATCTCGTGGAAGCCGCGGAATCCGCCCGCGATGTCGCCGCTCAAATGCTCGGCGAGGTGCTGGTCACCAAGCAAACGGGCGATGAAGGCCGCCTGGTCCGCAAGGTGATGATCGCCGAGTCGGTGACGATCAGCCGCGAGCTCTACCTCGCCATCCTGATGGATCGCGAAACCTGCCAGCCGGTCATCGTCGTTTCCACGGAAGGCGGCATGGACATCGAGGAAGTCGCCGCCAACTCGCCGGAGAAAATCCTGCGCGAATACATCCATCCGTTGGCCGGCCTGCAGGCCTATCAAGTGCGCAAGATCTGCCACAACCTGAACATGGGGACCAACGCCCGCCAGTTCGGCCGCCTGCTGCACTCGCTCTACAAGCTGTTCATCGAGTGCGACTGCTCGATGGTCGAAATCAACCCGGTCGTCGTCACCACTGACGACCACGTGTATGCGCTGGACGCGAAATTCAACTTCGACGACAACGCGCTCTATCGGCATCCCGAGATTTCCGCGATGCGCGACACCGACGAGGAAGACCCTCGCGAAGTCGCCGCCGCCGCGCATGATCTGAACTACATCGGTCTCGATGGAAACATCGCCTGCCTCGTCAACGGCGCCGGCCTGGCGATGGCGACCATGGACATCATCAAACACTTCGGTGGCGATCCCGCGAACTTCCTCGACGTGGGGGGCGGCGCCTCCAAGGAGCAGGTGACTGCCGCGTTCAAGATCATCCTCGGCGATCCTAACGTGAAGGGCATCCTCATTAACATTTTCGGCGGGATCATGGATTGCAACATCATCGCCGAAGGCGTGATCGCCGCAGCCAAGGAAACCGGCCTGCCGATCCCGCTCGTCGTCCGCCTGGAAGGCAACAACGTCGAGTTGGGCAAGGCCACCCTGGCCGCCTCGGGACTCGACATCGTCTCGGCCGACGACATGTCCGACGCCGCCCGCAAGATCGTCGCCGCCGTCCAATAACCCTTCATTGGCCACTAACCACTTTTTCCCATGTCCATCCTCATCGACGAAAACACCAAGCTCCTGATCCAGGGAATTACCGGCAGCTTCGGCGCGCGCCACGCATCACTTTCACTCGCTTACGGCACTCAGGTCGTCGCTGGCGTCACTCCCGGCAAGGGCGGTCAGAAATTTGAAGACGTCGTGCCGATCTTCGACACCGTCAGCCACGCGGTGCAGGAAACCGGAGCCACCGCCTCGGCGATTTTCGTGCCGCCGGCCTTCGCGGCCGACGCGATTCTCGAAGCCGCGGATGCCGGAATCGAACTCATCGTCTGCATCACCGAAGGCATTCCCGTCATGGACATGATGCGCGTGAAGGAAATGCTCAAGGGCTCTAAATCGCGGCTTCTCGGCCCTAACTGCCCTGGCATCGTCACTCCCGGCCGCGGCGAGAAAAGCCACGGCGGCTGCCGCATCGGCATCGCTCCCGGCTACATTCACAAGCGCGGCAACGTCGGCGTGGTTTCGCGCTCGGGCACGCTCACTTACGAGGCCGTCTGGCAGCTCACCCAGCTCGGTTACGGCCAGAGCACCTGCGTCGGCATCGGCGGCGACCCGATCAATGGCACCAACCACCGCGAGGTGTTGGAAATGTTTAACAACGACCCGGAAACCGAGGCCATCATCATGATCGGCGAAATCGGCGGCAACGCCGAGGTGGACGCCGCCCGCTGGGCGAGGGACCATTGCAAGAAGCCGATCGCCGGATTCATCGCCGGAGCCACCGCGCCTCCGGGACGCCGGATGGGCCACGCCGGCGCCATCGTCGGCGGCGAGGACGACACCGCCCAAGCCAAGAAGCGCATCCTCGCCGAGTGCGGCATCGCCGTCTCCGAGACGCCCTCCGACATGGCGAAGACGCTGCTTGAGCGCTGGGGCAAGTAAGCTCGAATCATTTCACCGAAAGGCGGAGCGCAGGCTCCGCCTTTTTTGCGCGCGCCCGGCGGCGTGATCGTTAGGAGAAGCCGGGGGGAGCGGCGGAATCCGTCACGGTTTGGCGGCTTGGCCCTTTTTTCGCGTCTCGAGTCCTCTGAAAACGGGCGCGATCAATTGGGCTTCCCAGGCGATCCTCCGCTTTTCCAATTCCGCGAGTGCTTCGGGCTTGGGGCCGGCGAGGTCTTTCGTTTCACCGACATGCTGCTTCAAAT
>JBFZFJ010000041.1:0-8038 GCA_041306405.1 Verrucomicrobiales bacterium
TCGGGTTCGTGTCTTCTTCGTTTTGCTTTCATTTTGTGTGGTTTAGTTTGGGTTCAAGACCCGCGCCCGACCACCACAATCAAAGCTTAACCCCTGGCCCGAATTTCGGGGTCCGCCTCAATGCGTGCGATGTCCGGCATCAGGTCATCGCGGATGCCTAATTCGTTCAACACGGCCAATCCTGTGGGTTGCAGCAGGAATCCGGCACCCACAGGCAGTTTTTGCGGCGCGCGTTCGAAGAGATGCACATCATGCCCGTCACGCGCCAAAAATGTGGCAACGGCAGGTCCGGCAGTGCCGGAGCCGACGATGGCAATTCGCAGAGAGGTGGGCATGAGGTGAACGAAACAACTGGCAGAGCTTCGGTCCGGATCAAAGTTCTATCAACCACTGATCCACAAAAAATCCGTGTGTGAGTTTCCTCGCACACGGATTTGATATGAAGAGTGTCCGCTATGGTTTACTTGTTCTTGAGCAACTTCACCATCGCCTCACCCATGGCGAGGCCGACGTTGGTATAGGTCTCGACGTTGCCGTTGTAGTGGCCGTTGGAAGCTCCTCCCTTGCTGAGCGGATGGGCATAGACCGTGGCAACGTTGCCCTTGAATTCCGGATGCTTCCCGGTCTCGCCATCGACGGCCATCTGTGCATCGAAGATCATCTTGTCATTCGCACTTTTGGCGTCGACCGGGGCGTCTTTGGCGGTTTGACCGAGGGTGGCGCAAACAAACTTGGCTTTGGGGGCGTTGAAATCCTTGCGTAGCGAGTGGATCAGGGCAACCAGGTTCTTCTCATACTGGCTGGCGTGCGCGGCACTGTAGCGGTCCTTGTCGCCCTGCCACCAGAGGAAACCAGCCACTTCGTAGCTCTTGGCATCGGGATAGTAGGTGTTTAAATCGGCAAGCACCTTCTTGGCGTTGGCAACATCGTCATCATATTGCTTGCCGGCATACCACTGCAGGCAGGCGCCATCCTTCACGAATGGCACGATGGTTTTGTCGTTTTTGTCCTTGAAGGTCTCCTTGTAGCCCGGGACTTCCTGGCCCTCGTAGGTGTAGCGCGCGCTGCCGGGAGGCAACAGGTCCCAGCCAAGGCCGCGGTTGCCGATCGAACTCTTGAGCACCATCACGGGCGCGTCGACGGCATGGCCCAGTTGGTGCCCAATGCCGGTCTCGATGCCGATCTTGTTCTTGCCGGTGAGACTCAGCCATTCATTGCGATAGACATTCATGTTGTCTCCCTTCTGCATGACCGAGACGTTGCGGACATCCTGACAGACGGTCGGCTTACCGGCATCATCATACAGGAAAGGATAGAGATTCCCAAGATTGGGAGTCACTTTACCCATTTCCAAGGTGTTCGACTGGCCCATTATGATGAACACTTGGACCGGTTTGCTCATATCAGCGGGTTTGCCATCCGGGTCCGGAAGGTCCGCGGCCCGGAGGGATGACGTCGCCAGCAGCGACAGACCGCACAGGGCGGCAAGGTGATTGGGTAATTTGCTCATGGTTTCCGTGATACCATAAGCGAAAATTTTTTCTTTCAAAAAATCATGACTGCTAGGAATTTGCTTTCTGCGGGAGGCCCCTGAAAGAGCCATTGGGTCGGACCGGCCTGCCTGTCGCAGCCTTCTTGGCCTTCGTAGCTTCAGCGAAGTAGGCGGCGTAGACTGGAGGGCGGGGAAATGGGGGTTGTCGTGCCGAGTTATAGTAATGCGGGGGAATTAATATAACTCGGTTTTAAGCGGCCTGTATTTAATTACTTTTCTTCACCATATTGTTTTCGACCTTCGTCTCGGTGCAGGATTTATCCAGGTTGATGCGCAGGGGATTATTCAGGGCGGTGTTGTTGGTCACGGTCACCCCCTTGGTGCCCTTGATATGGATTTCTCCGTTTTCGAAATAATTATCCACAATCCGAATATTCTCATGGATGGGTTCCTCGGGCTTCATGTCTTTGACGTTGGCGCCGACCTCGATGCCGCAATTGATAAACTTGTTTTTCCTGATCACCGCGTCGCGTAGCGGGCTGGATTCCATCCATCCCTTGGCGTCGCCTTCAACCAGGATGCCCCACATGTTCGAGCGTAACTCATTGTTCTCCACGATGATTTTTCCACGCGTCCCGAGGAGGAAACCGCGGACCGGATCGACGGTGACCTGAGTGTTGCGGATGGTGAGGTTCGGGTTCCACGTGATGTTGTCGATCACATCGTTCTTTTCGAACTTCGGCACGGCATCGGCAAAGGTGATCAACCAGTCCCGGGGCGATTTCATTTCGACCGCAACCACTTTGGCCCGGGGATTGCCCGGATATTCGCGCATGTTGTTTGGGCTCATCACCGCGATTTCATCACCGGGGACACAAGGATCAAATCCGTAGGTCTGCCCGTGAGCGTAATTAACCAGCAATTGCCGGTCTCCGACTTTTTCCGTGATACGCAGGTAGGTGCCGTGACAATTCAGCGCATCGTCCTGCATGCCTGAAAGCCGGCACGAGTCGACCAACACGTTTCCTTTGCAGTTGGAGAATTGGAAAATATCACCCCAGGCAGGGCAGGTACGAATCGTGTTTTTAGGCGGAGCCACATTCAGCCGCAGATAAGTGATGTTTTCGGTAAACTGACTGACAAACCCCATGCCCGTGAGCGCATAAAAGTCACAGTCCTGGAACACGATGTCCTTGCAGCGAGCGTTGTGCACCCCGACGGAATCGCGCCACACGCTCCGGAAATGATATTGATAACCCGCCTTAAGCCCGGTCGGGGCGTCGGGAAATTCCAGCCGCACTTTGCGCCCGCCCAAGTCAGTGGCTTTAGCAATGGTTTGCCCATTGGCCGGCCCCTCTTTGGTCATCTTCGCCCAGCCCCGGGGCGGGCCCGCGCGTTGGCAACGCCCGGTGGCCAAATCCAGTTCCTGCCCGAAGCTGCCGGGATTCCAGTCGCCGGTCCAAATAAACTTACCGTTTTCCACCGCATAATCGGAGCTTTCGGCAATCTGGATAACCGCGGTGGTGTCGCTCGACTCCAAGCAGCGGAATTCCGAGACGGTGGGACGCTTGAGGTCAAAAACCAAGCCGCTGAAGCGGATGTCTTCGGAGTGGTCATTGTAAACCTGGACCATCCGGCCGTCGTAAAGGAGGGTGGTCTTGCCGATGCCGTCCACGCCGCCGCCTTCCATACGCAGATGTTTCATGTTTTGGATCAGGATGCCAATGGGCTTGGGCGCAGGGGAGTCGCAGGCATTGGAAACATACATCGGCAGCGCGATTACATTTTTAATTTCAATCGTGTGCACGCCCGGCAGAAACCGCACCACAATCGGCTTAATCGCCGTACCTGCGCCCGCTGGCTTGAAGGTCACGTTCTGGCTGCCGGGGTGAATGATGACCTGGTCACCCGGGGCTAATTTGATGGCGTTTATCTTCGCAAAACTTTTCCACGGTTTGCCGGCCGGATTGGCGTCATCGCCCTTGACCGGATCAATGGTGTAGGTCGTATCCCCTTTGGAGGCGATGAGCATGGGGGCTTCCGGATACGGATCGTTCGCCGGCTTGGGCACGATGGTAAGGGTTCTCCGTTCCTCAACGATTTGGCTCCGGTTCATCCCGTTTTGGATGTAGTTCACCCGCAGTTTCTTGAGTTTGCCCGGGGCGGGATCACCGAAGTCATTGGTCGCCTCCACACTGAGCGATTCTTCTTTGACCAAGGCCGCCACCTTTTCGGTGACATCCGCTTTCTCCCCGTCGGGCAGGTCACCGTACCAGGCCTTGAGGATCACCAGATTCGGGCCTGGAACCGCCGCAGCGGTGGCGGGCGGAGTCCCGGCGGCTGTCAGCGTGAGCTGCAACGGAGCAACGCTCGCTAGCGCCATTAAGGTGGAGAAGAGGAATTTCTTCATGGGTTTCCCTCCCTGGCTTGGCGCCGGGGCGATGGGGAAGGCCGTTGGACTGCGTGTGGCTTTAACTTTCATATGGTTTTGCTGCTAGGAGTTTGCTTTCTGCGGGAGGCCCCTGAAAGAGCCATTGGGTCGGACCGGCCTGCCTGTCGTAGCCTTCTTGGCCTTCGTAGCTTCAGCGAAGTAGGCGGCGTAGACTGGAGGGCGGGGAAAAAGGGGGTTGTTTTCATAATGAGCGTATCATGGCGCATTTTTGGACTTGCGCCATCCGACTAAAGTCGGAGGGCGAGCTCCTGAAAATGTGCTTCTCTACCCAGCTTGTCGCCACAACAAAAACACCGTATCCGCAAGTCTTTTGCCCAACTGGAGGATTGCGGGAACGTTGCGGCACTTGTTCTGTACCGAAGGCCTTTTGAACCCGATCCAGGACTGCGCCCGCTCTTTAGGAACAATATCCAGGAACAGGCGGCAAAGCTAATGGACATGCCGGGTGTGATTTCCCATCTGGAACGCACCGGGCTCCTCGAATCGGAATTCCGCCTCATGGGCCGTCGCCATGTGGAATAGGGAGTCCTGCCTGAGCACTACCAAACCGTAGGCGCTGCTCTGCTTGATATGCTGGCAGAAACGCTGCGGGGCGATTTCACGAAAGAAGCGCGCGAAGCATGGATTACCCTTTACGGCACCGTCCCGGAGACCATGCTGGCCGGGACCGGAGCCCACCAGGACTCAGGGAAATGGCATTTTTATCCGCAGGCGTGGCGGGGATAGGGACCTGTATGAGCCAACCCATGACAAAACCACCCACCACATCGATGAGATGATGGTGCCAGAGCAGGAGAGTGGATAGGCCGATGATGATCAACCAGAATGGCCGCGCTTGCCTTCGGACCCGCCATGCCCGCGCGCATCCCATGCGAACAGGGCGGTCTCCGGCATCTCCAATCCTGGCACAACGCAATCCCAACGGTCCGCGTGTTCGTGGCCCCGATGCAGGAGCACGAGCGCCCGCTCCCCCCCGCCTGCGGAAATCCGGGACTTGTAGCGGATACTGGCACCATCCGTGGCGTCGAAGGATTGGCTTTCGATGATAGAATTCATTGGGGAATGTCAGGTAAAGTAGTAGCGCACGAGATGGAAAAAGACTGGAGCGGCAAAGCAGAGGGAATCGAGGCGGTCCATGATGCCGCCGTGGCCGGGAATGAGGTCGCCGTAGTCCTTGACGCCACGGTCACGCTTCACGGCGGACATGACGAGACCACCGAAGAATCCCATGAGCACGATCACCGCTGACATGCCTGCTGCTTGCAGTGGGGTGAATGGCGTGATCCACCAGAGGGAGGCCCCGGCAGCACAAGCGGACAGGCCTCCGCCCACCAAGCCTCCCAGAGTCTTGCTGGGACTGACCAGCGGGGCGATTTTGCGGCGGCCGCAGAGCTTTCCCCAAGTGTATTGCAGGACGTCGGAAATCTGCACGACAAAGAAGAGGAAAAAGATCAGGAAAGCGTGGCGGCCTTGATAGCCGGGGATTTCGAGGAGATGCAGGGCGGGTGCATAGCTCGCGAAGTACACCGCCACCATCAGGCCCCATTGGATTTTTGTAGCGCGCTCAAGGAAGTTGGCGGTGTCGCCGGCGAGGGCGCTTCTCATGGGGATAAGGAGAAACGCATACACGGGAATGAGGATGTTGAAGAGCCCATACCAGTGAGCCGCCACGGTCCAATAATGCAGCGGGGTAATGATGAAGAAGGCCCAGAAGAGTACCCGGTGATCGCCGCGCCTGGTTGGCGTTAGGGTGATGAATTCCCGCAGGGCAAAAAAGGATGCCAGTCCAAAAAGAATCAAGGTGGCCTTTTTCCCGGCGAAGAGTGCGCCGCCGATGAATGCGCTCATGAGCCACCACGCATTGACCCGGGCGACCAGGTTTTCCACCACCCGGCGTCCGCCTTCGCTGGTGACCGAGCGTTTCAAAACCGCTCCGATGAGGGAACCTGTCAAGAGAATGGCGAGGACGATGCCTGCGAGTAAGGTTGCGTCGCGATTCATTGAGGGCGAAGGTTGCCCAGTGCTGCACGGGCACGGGTCAGGAAGGCAGTTTTGGATTCACTGGCATCATAGGCCACTGGCCCGAAGCCCGCCGAGGCGGCGATGTGGAGTCATGCGGCCCGGGAGGTGCTGGACAAGCGCCAGTCCGATGAGCGTGACCGTATTGCGGCGCAGGTGGATGCCATTTTGGAAGGTATCCGGGCGCTGCCTCTCGCATCTGCTTTCGGTTATTCGCGACAAGGCTTCAAGGACCGCTGGCTGGGCTTTGCCGATGACATCGATCGGCTCGGCAAGCGGAAGTGGGAAACCGGAAGCCGGGCGGTTTTCAACAGCCTGCGCCAGCTTCAAAACCACGCGCTGGCTCAGCTCCACGCCGGCCGGCTCGCACGGGCCGAGATGGCGGCGCGCCTGGCCGGCTACGAAGCGAACTTCGCGCCTCAGCGGAAACGGGCGACCGGTCTGAACGATGCCGCCCGGGAGTTCGCCGCGAATGATTCGTTCATCGACTGGGCGAGGTTTTCCCTGTCGTGGGGTGATCCGCTTCCCGAAGTCGCGGAAGTGTATGGGCGACTCGTCCGGCGGATGGCCAAGGCCCGCATCGAAGCCCAGGTCGATTTCGGCGAGCGAGTTTGCCACTGGCACTGCGACAACGAGAGCGGCGGCAAGGGGCTGATCCCCATCGAGGACGTGGTCGCCAAATGCGTGGAACCATTGGCCTCCCAGCGCCCGGTGCTGTTGCTGGTGATGGACGGCATGAATTTCCCCGCATTCCACCAGCTGGGAGGCAGCCTCGAACAATCCGGCTGGGCGGCACAGCGGAGGGTGGGAGAAGAATTTCCAACACGGGTCATGAGCGTCCTGCCGAGCGTGACGGAGCACTCGCGCTGAGGTCGATTGCCTTTTCCTCGCGCAGCCAGCCGCAAAGTTTGACAACGGTCCAATGGGTTTCGCCCGCCAGTGAGGGATCATCAATAAAGGGGAGGATGTCGGACCCGACTTTTGCAGCTGCAAGCTTGCGGGGGCGGCCGGGGCGGGGCTCGTAGGTAAGTCCGTCGATTCCCTGTGCATTGAAGCGGGAGATCCAGAGCCGGAACAGCCGGTCGCTGACGCGACTGTTGCGCAGCACAATGTCGTAACCCGCACCGACTAACAATAAATGGATGGCGTTGAGACGCCGGAACACCTTGTTGTCACATCCACAATCCATTGCAACTTCGAGTTCTTCGAGCGTGCAAGTATCGGGATTAGGGAGCTGGTGAGGGCGAGCGATTCGCGAGTGTCGAGTGATTCAAACAGTCGTACCGGTCTTTTGTGAGGGTTTCGGAAATTATTTTTGGCAAAGGGTCTAAGAAAAAAACCACCAGCGAGGAGTATTTCCTCGCCGGAAAATCGCTCGGCTGGTTCTCTATCGGCTCCGCCATGTTCGCCTCGAACATCTCAACGATCCACCTCGTCGACCTTGCGGCGGCTGGCTCAAGCATTGGTCTCGTGATGGGCAATTTCGAGTGGATGGCCTCGTTCTGTCTGATCGCTCTCGCGCTGTTTTTCGCGCCTTTCTATTTCCGCAGCGGAATCACCACCTTGCCGGAGTTCCTCGAGCGTCGCTATAGCCCCACTGCCCGCACCTTCCTTGCCGCGATCGCGATTTTCGGCGCGCTGCTGATTCACATCGGCATCAGCCTCTTCGCCGGTGCCAACTGTTTGAAGCATTCCTGGGAATCCCGGTCATGTGGTCGATCCTGATCATTTCCGCAGTCACGGTGATCTACACCGTGCTCGGAGGCCTCAAGGCGGTGGTCGTCACCGAAACAATCCAGACATTCCTGCTCCTCGCCGGGCCGATTCTTTGTGCGGTTTGCATCCTCACCTACATCGTGGTGAGTCTGACCAGCGCGCCCCCATCGCCGGATCAACTCGACAACGCTTGCTGGGGCAGCCCGCTGAAGGCCGTCACGGAAACCCGGAGCTGCTAGGAGTTTGCTTTCTGCGGGAGGCCCCTGAAAGAGCCAATGGATCGGACCGGAGGGCGGGGAAATGGGGGTTGATGATTTGGACAAACCGATCCTGCCACGGCCCGGTCATCCACCTGACCG
>JBFZFJ010000042.1:0-17246 GCA_041306405.1 Verrucomicrobiales bacterium
CGACCATCTCCGGCACGCTTGAGCTCGACCCGCGAAACCCGCGCGTCGGCCTGGTCGTCCGTTGGAAAAACGCCGCCGCACCAGGCGAGCATCGTTTCGCGAAGCTCACGCTGGAAGCTCCCGGACAAGCCACTTTCACCCACGTTTTCGACGCCGGTGGCGACATCGATGATTTACTGGAACTCCCCTTCCCCGCTGCCGAATGAGCGAGATCCATCACGATTGCTGCGCCCACCACGGGCATCATCACGAGCTGGTGATTGAAAACCTGACGGTCTGTTACCGCCGGGTGCTGGCTTTGGAAAACGTCTCGCTCGCGACGTCCTGCGGCAACCGCGTGGCCTTGATCGGACCTAACGGCGCGGGCAAGAGCACGCTGCTCAAGGCCATCGCCGGACTGGTTCCGCGTGACAGCGGGACGATCCGCTGGCGCGGCACGGCGGTGAAAAAATGGTCGCGCGAGTTCGCCTATCTGCCGCAGCGCGAGGAAGTGGACTGGTCGTTCCCCATCACCGTGCGCGGGCTGGTGGAAATGGGCCGCTACCCGCAGACCGGCTGGTGGCGAAAATTCTCGCCCGCCGACACCGCCGCCGTGGACCGCGCGCTGGAGTCGCTGGCGCTGCTGGATTTGCAAAACCGCCAGATCCGCGAGCTCTCCGGCGGGCAGCAGCAGCGGGCATTCCTCGCCCGCGCGTTGGCGCAGGAGGCGCACGTGCTTTTGCTCGACGAGCCGTTCACCGGCCTGGACCGCAACGCCTCGCAGCTGCTCGGCGATTTGTTAGCCAAGCTCGCCCACGAAGGACGGCTGGTCATCGCCTCGCATCACGATCTCAACACAGTGCCGCGGCTTTTCGACGAGGCGCTGGTGTTGGCGACGCAACCGCTGGCATTCGGCCCGGTGGCGGAAATCCTCACTCCCGAGCTGATCGAGCGCACCTTCCACGAACCGGCCGCCCGCGCATGACCCATGGACTTTGAACTGCTCACCAACCCGTTCTATCAGCGCGCGCTCGCCACCGCGGGCTTCATCGGCTTTGCCAACGGCTTCTTCAGCGGCTTCGTCGTGCTGCGCCGCAACGCGCTCTCCGTCTCCGCGCTGTCGCACACGATGCTGCCCGGCATTGCGCTGGGGATTTTCCTGACTGGCGCGCTGAGCCAGTGGAACGCGTTTTTCGGGGCGATGTTCGCCGCGTTGTTAGTCGGGCTCGGCTCGGTGGCCGTCGCCCGCGGCAACCGGGTGGAACAAGGCACCGCGCTGGCCGTGCTTTACACCGCCGCCTTCGCCGCCGGGATCGCGCTGCTGCCCAAGCTCGACACCCGCCAGGAGCTGGAACACTGGCTCTTCGGCGACATCATCGCCGTGGGAAACGCGGACATCTGGATCGCCTACGGCATCGGCGCGTTCACGCTGCTCATCACCAACCTGCTGATGCGCCCGATCCTGCTCACCTTGTTCGAGCCGAACGTGGCGGCGGCGCAGGGCGTGCCGGTCCGCTCGATGCAGTATCTCGTCTTTACGCTGCTGGTCCTCGCCCTGGTCTCGTCGTTGCAAGCCGTGGGCTGCGTGCTTTCCGTGGGCTTGCTGGTCACCCCGGCGGCGACGGTTTCGCTGCTCACCGACCGGACCTCCGCGCTGTTCTGGGGCGGCGGCCTGATCGGCGGGATCGGCTCGGTGGTCGCCGTGCTGTTGTCCGGGAAATTCGGGATCGCGCCGGGTCCGGCGATCGTGATCGTGCTCGGGCTGTTATTCATCGCGGCCTATCTCTTCAGCCCGAAATACGGCTTGCTGGCGCCACGGCGCCGATAGGCCGCCTCCCGCAGGCTCACAAAATCGAACCGGGACCGTAAGCGGCGGCTTGCGGACTGGTGGCCTCCAATTTCCTAACTGCGGCGGCGAAGGCTGCGATCTGGGATTTCGCAGCACCGGATTCCTGGTCGCCCTTAGCGAGAATGGCGTCGAGGAAATCGCGGGAAAGCCCGAGGCGGGAGTCGCCGGCGAGACGCTCAACGAGGTTGTTGCGGTCGATGGTTCCGGCGCGCAGATCATTCACGGTGGCGACGGCGTGCTCCTTGATCGCGTGGTGCGCGGTCTCTCGGCCGACGCCGGCTTTCACCGCTTCCATCATGATCGTGGTGGTCATCAGGAAAGGCAGATAGTGGGCGGTTTCCGCGTCGATGACGGCTTCATACGCATCCATCTGGTCGAGCACGGTGAGGAAGGTTTCGAACATCCCGTCGATGGTGTAGAACGAGTCCGGCAGCATGATGCGACGGACAACGGAGCAGGAGACGTCGCCCTCGTTCCACTGGTCGCCAGCGAGCCCGGCAGCCATCGCGAGGTAGCCCTTGAGAATGACGTGGAAGCCGTTGACGCGCTCGCAGGAGCGGGAGTTCATCTTGTGCGGCATCGCGCTGGAACCGGTCTGGCCGGGCGCGAAACCCTCGCTGGCAGTCTCGTTTCCAGCCATCAGGCGCAGGGTCTTGCAGAAGGACGACGGCCCGGAGCAAAGGTCCGTGAGCGCGGCGACCACGCGGAAATCCAGCGAGCGCGGATAGACCTGGCCGACGTTGGTCCAGACGGCGGGCATTCCGAGGTGGGCGACCACGCGCTTTTCGAGATCGGCGACTTTCCCGGCATCGCCCTCAAACAAGGAAAGCTGGTCCATCTGGGTGCCGACGGCGCCCTTGAGGCCGCGGACGGAATAGCTAGCGATGACAGCGTCGAGCGCTTGCAGGCTGCTGAGGAGTTCCTCGCCGAACATGGCGATGCGCTTGCCGAGGGTGGTCGGTTGCGCGGCGACGTTGTGGGTGCGGGCGGTGAGGATGAGCTCGCTCCACTGCTCGGAACGCTCGCGGAAACGGCGCAACGTGGCGACGGTCTTGTCGCGGATGATCAGGAGCGAGCGGTAAACCTGGAGCTGCTCGACGTTTTCCGTGAGGTCGCGCGAGGTCATGCCTTTGTGGACCTGCTCGTGGCCAGCGAGGTCGTTGAACTCCTCGATGCGCGCCTTCACGTCGTGGCGGGTGATTTTTTCCCGCGCCATGATCGACGCTGGATCGACGCTGTCTTTGACGGATTCGTAGGCAGCGATCGCTTCCGCCGGGACGTCGAGGCCCAGATCGCGCTGGGCCTTCATCACGGCGATCCAGAATTCACGTTCTAAAACGATCCGGCCCTCAGCGGACCAGATGGCTTGAAGGGCGGGCGAGGCGTAGCGTTCGGCGAGGACATTTGGGATCACGCGGCGGACCATGGAGAGAGAAAAACGATGTTTCAAGAGGCACTTGTCCGAAAGATCAACGACCGGCCTGGAACAGCGCGTCGATTTCCGATGGCTGCATGGACACCGCGGGGGCAAATTTTCCTCCCTCCATGTAGTCGAGTAAGGAGGAGAGCAGTTGTCTGGCGACAGGGCGATTTTCCAAATCGGTGGAGAGGTCGCCGCTGCATGCGAGCAGCTTCCCCGGCCCCACGCGGACCTCGAAGATGTAACCGAGCTTGCGATTGGTGAACCAGTCGTCGATCACCTGCACCAGCGGCTTCACGTCGCGCAGTCCAGTGAGGATGAAGGGCTGCGCGTTTTGTTGGATTTCCCACCATTGCCAGTTGCTGTGAAAGTCCGTGGGAAATGAGGAAAACGCCGGGTGTTTCGGATCGCAGAGGATTCCCAGCGTGTGCGGCGGTTGCCATTTCGTCCATGCGGTGTTCCAGAAAATCGGGGAAAACCCGGCGGTCAGGGGCCGGGCGGAGTCGTTGCGGACTTGCCCGGCAGGCGGCATCCACAGCACCCGCCCGCCTTCTGCCAGAGCGTCCTTCGCCGACTCGATCTCGCGGGTGACAAGGATTCCGGCGGGCTTCGCCGACGCACTTTCCCGATAGACGAAAATATCCCATGAATTGGAAAAAACCTGCCCTTCCGCTCCGACCGTCAGCGTGAGCTTGGCGGGTGCTGCGACTTTCGCCAGCGACACGTGGATCGCACCCAGCGGGTGCAAATCCCCGGTCGGCAGATTCCTTGATGCCAGCGTGCCCTGCCCCACAAGCACTCCGTCCGCAGTTGCAAGCCGCCAATTCGGACTCACGTCCACCAAATCCTGCGGCCCGAATTGAGCGATTTCCAAATCCGCATCGAGTGTCTCCGCGGTGGTGAAAATCATTTTCTTCAAGCGGGCCAGCGGGACGACCGGACCACAAAACCGCCGGTATTCTTCCGGACTGATGTAGCCCTTCTCATCCCAGAACGCGTCGAGCACGCCGACCAGGGCGGTGCCTTGGCCGGGAAAATCGTGGAGGTCCAGCAATTGAAATCCGCCGAAGCCGGGCGTGCGCAAGGCGGCCTCGATATCATGTTTGTAAGCCAACGACTGCAGTTTCCCCGATGCGATTAGAAATTCATGCGCCTGATCGAGCAATCCCGCGCGCTTCGCGGTCTCGCGGAAAATCTCAAAGTTCCGCGCATTGAAATAGCCGGTGTATTTTTCAATCTCCGCAAAATTCGGATAGACACACCACTGGCCGATCTCATGCGACACCACCGGCGCGTCGGAGTGCTTTTTCACAAATGACGACCAGTCGAAACCCGTGCGCGGGGCCTCGCTGTTGATCAATGACTTCATCCCCCCGCCCCACGCCTGGATCCGGGGATCCGGCGAGCTGTGAAAGTCGCTACCCGGCCTGACCGGCCAACCGGCGGCGGTCGTGTAAAATCGCCGCGGGTCTTCCACTCTTCGCCGCGCGACCCAGTCTTGCAGCCACTGCGGGTGATTGCGGCCGCTCGGTTCATTGCCGTAAGCCATGAGCAAGAACGACGGATGATTCCCGTAAGCCGCGAGAATGCGTCCGGTTTCGGCCTCCAGCCACCCGTCGAGCGGACGACCACTGCCGATCTCCGCGCCTTGATTGGCCCAGGAACACGCTTCCACCTGATAGTAAAACCCGAGCTCGTCCGCCGCGATGAACGCCGCTTCCGGCGGGCACCACGAATGGAAGCGGATGTGGTTCAGTCCATGCGCCTTGCAGATTTTCACGATCCGCCGCCACGAATCAACATCCGTCGGTGGATAGCCGGTCAGCGGGAAAATGCAGCATTCCAAGGTGCCGCGAAGATAGATGGGAGTGCCGTTGATCGACAATCGTCCGTTCTTGTGGCTCGGATCGCGAAAGCCAAACGACTCAGTCCGTGTGTCCATGCCCGCCTTGGATTCCAGCACGACCGCTGCTTGATAGAGATGCGGGGAAAATTCATTCCATGCCCGGGGATCGCGCGGCATCGGAATCACCAACTCCGCTTTTCCATCCACCAACTCCGCGGACACCGACGCGATCTCCATCGCATCGCGAAGCGGGCCGGCATAGCGAATCTTCGCGCTCACCTTTCCCCCGCCCTGACCGGTGGACGTCACCCTCACTTTCACCGATTTCCCTGCAAACGAAGGCTCTACCCGCACATTTTCAAGCCGCAGGACCGGCACCGGGCGCAGTTCGATTTTCCCGACAACACCGTTCCAATTTCCCTGCGTATGATCGGTCACACTGTGACTCAACGGGCCGACATTCACCTCGCCGATCCGGTTGTCGATGCGAAGCGTGAGCGTGTGTTTGCCGGGCGTCAGGATTCCAAGATCAAACTCGTGCGGCGTGCCGAGCGAGTCGCCGGAGCCGAGCTCCTTGCCGTCGATCCACACCGAGCTGTGCCAATGGACTCGCTCCAGATGCAGCAAGGCCCCGTCCTTCCAGTCCGCCGGGATGTCGATTTCCCGCTGATACCATGCCGGCCCGACGAAGTGCCGGGGAGGCTGCAGGAAAAAAGGAAATTTGAAATTACCGGCCTCCTGCCACTCCTTGAACATCTCCGGATAGCGCCAACCGTCGCCAGTCCACTGCGTCTGGAACGAGGGCAGCTCGCCGAAGCCCTGTGCCGCTAACGCCCCCGGCAGCCGGATCTTGTCGGGAAGCTCGCTTGGAACTCCGGCTCCCTGCGGATTCAGCGCAAAGCGCCAATCGCCTGCCAGATCCAGTGGCCGGGCATGAACAGCCAGAACGAAGCTCGTGAAAAAGATAACGAAGCATTTCATGGTTCGAAGGGTTGGGAAATTTCCGCGGCACGACGATCCGCGTTGTTGGATGGATACGTGTGTGACAGCGCTGATTGTGCATCCGACGACTCGCCGCGGCCTGCAAGTCTCAGTCGGACACCGGCAGATCCTGGATAACACCGCTCGGACGATCGATCCGGCTGACGCATTGGTAGGCGGCGACGACCCGTGTTATTTCTCGCGAATGTTTGGGAGGCTCGTTGGAATCCCGTCGCCATCCAGCCTTCAAGGCCCGTGATATCCCATCACAAGCGGTGCACCTGAACTGACACAACTCCCTGAAAAGGAGTGGTCGGGGCGGCCAGATTCGAACTGACGACATCCGCGTCCCAAACGCGGCGCTCTACCAGGCTGAGCTACGCCCCGGTGCACGGGCGGACCCTTGGCGATTCCCGCGGACGAATCAAGAAATTCCTTAACAAAAATTTCGCGGCGCATGGCACCCGATCAAATGGCTTCGGAAAAAGCCGCGGCAGGCCGACACGCCAGCTCCTTGACTTCCCGGCCGGACGCGACATCATGCCCGCCGACAGGGGTGCTCTTCGATCGCAGAGCCGAGATTTTCCAACGCGCGGAAAAGACCCTCCGAACCTGACGCGGGTCATGCCGCCGTAGGAAGTCGAAAGCTCCCGCAGTTTCCCCTTCCCCGGCCGTGCAAGTTCCGCACGGCCTTTTTCTTACCTTTAACCAACACCTTCTAACCAACAACTCCTCCAATGATCTCCACCGACGAAACCACCGACGAAACCACCGGCGCCGCCGAGACCCACGACGCCTCCCTCGCCCCGCTCCCCGCCTCCACCCGCGTTTACGTCCAAGGCCAGCTCCATCCACAGATCCGGGTGCCGATGCGCGAGATCTCCCTCTCCGACACCAAGTCGTTCAACGGCCGCATCGAGAAAAACGAAGCCGTCCGCGTCTATGACTGCTCCGGCCCGTGGGGCGATCCCGATTTCAAAGGCACCTCCGAGGAAGGTCTCCCCGCCCTCCGCCGCGATTGGATTCTCGCCCGCGGCGACGTCGAGGCCTACGACGGCCGCGAGGTCCAGCCGCAGGACAACGGCTACCTGACGGAAAAACACGTCGAGTTCGCCTCGAAATCCGAACGTGCGAACAAGTTCATCGAGTTTCCCGGCCTCACCGCCGACCGCCGCCAACCGCTGCGCGCCACCGGCAAGCCCGTCACCCAGAAATATTACGCCGAGCAGGGCATCATCACCGCCGAGATGGAATACATTGCCATCCGCGAAAACATGCGCCGCGCGAAGATCTCGGACATGCAGGATGACATCGTCCGCAACCACCTCGACAAACAGCACGAAGGTTCGACCCAGAATCCCACCAGCCCTTACACCCCCTCCATCTTCCAACGCTTCCCACAGCGCATCCCCAAGGAAATCACCCCTGAGTTCGTGAGAAACGAGGTCGCCGCCGGCCGTGCCATCATCCCGCTCAACGTCAACCACCCGGAATGCGAACCAATGATCATCGGCCGCAACTTCCTCGTCAAAATCAACGCTAACATCGGCAACTCCGCCGTCGCCTCGTCCATCGAGGAAGAGGTCGAGAAAATGCGCTGGTCCACCAAGTGGGGTGCGGACACGGTGATGGACCTCTCCACCGGCAAGAACATCCACGCCACCCGCGAGTGGATCCTCCGCAACTCGCCCGTCCCCATCGGCACCGTGCCGATCTATCAGGCGCTCGAAAAGGTCAACGGCAAGGCCGAGGACCTCACCTGGGAGATCTATCGGGACACCCTCATCGAGCAGGCCGAGCAAGGCGTCGATTACTTCACCATCCACGCCGGCGTCCTGCTGCGCTTCGTCCCGATGACCGCCAGCCGCATGACCGGCATCGTCAGCCGCGGAGGCTCGATCATGGCCAAGTGGTGCCTCTCCCATCACAAGGAAAACTTCCTCTACACCCACTGGGATGAAATCTGCGACATCTGCGCCGCCTACGATGTCAGCTTCTCCATCGGCGACGGACTCCGCCCCGGCTCCATCGCCGATGCGAACGACAAGGCCCAGTTCGGCGAGTTGGAAGTCCAGGGCGAACTCACCACAAGAGCCTGGGCGAAAGGCTGCCAGGTCATGAACGAAGGCCCCGGCCACGTCCCCATGCACATGATCGAGGAAAACATGGCCAAGCAACTCGAATGGTGCCACGAAGCGCCCTTCTACACCCTCGGGCCGTTGACCACCGACATCGCCCCCGGCTACGACCACATCACCAGCGGCATCGGTGCCGCCATGATCGGCTGGTACGGCTGCGCCATGCTCTGCTACGTCACTCCCAAGGAACACCTCGGCCTCCCGAACAAAGACGACGTCAAAGTCGGGGTCATCACCTACAAGCTCGCCGCCCACGCCGCCGACCTCGCCAAAGGCCACCCCGGCGCCCAATACCGCGACAACGCCCTCAGCAAGGCCCGCTTCGAATTCCGCTGGGAAGACCAGTTCAACCTCGGCCTCGACCCCGCCACCGCCCGCCTCTATCACGACGAAACCCTTCCCCAGGACGGAGCCAAGACCGCCCACTTCTGCTCGATGTGCGGCCCGCACTTCTGCTCGATGAAAATCAGCGAAGACGTCCGGCAATACGCCGCGGAGCAAGGCATCGCCGAGGAAGAAGCGCTGGCGAAAGGGATGGAGGAGAAATCCAAGGAGTTCGCCGAAGGGGGAGCGGAGGTTTACGTTCCTGCATAATGAGTGGCGACACCCCTGTCGCCACCATTCCAAGTTTTACAAAAATCCCCATTCGCGTATCCTTCCACCATGAAAACGAAAATGCCCGAACCGGAAATCATCACCCGCAAGGGAAAAGCCGTATCGGTCATTCTGCCGATCGACGTCTATCAAGAGATGCTTGAGCGGTTGGAAGATGCTGATGATATCGCCTGGCTCAAGAAAGCGCGAAAGAAACCCCAATCCTTCCGGAATCTGGATGATGCACTGGCGGATCTTGGAGCGTAAGTCATGTACCAGGTTCTAATCGAGCGTTCGGCGGAGAAGGATCTCAAGAAGATCGCCGCCGAGGAGCGCCCGAAGCTGGCAACCGCCATGCGTGATCTCGCCAATGATCCACGTCCCACCGGATGTCGCAAACTCGTTGGCTCTGAAAACGACTGGCGGATCCGCGTCGGAAACTACCGCGTCATCTACGAAATCGCGGATGAAGTCCGCATCGTGAGAATTGTTCGCGTCCGCCATCGCAAGGACTCCTATCGTTGAGCACCCGCTGAAACGCGCTACGAACTCATCATCTACTGGAGCAAGGCCGACAATTCGTTCCTCGTGGAAGTCCCGGAACTCCCCGGCTGCATGACCGACGGAGCGAACTACGAGGAAGCGGTCGCCAACGCCCAGATCGTCATCGCCGAGTGGATCGAAACAGCGCAGTCCCTCGGACGGCCTATCCCGGAACCAAAAGGAAAATTGGCTTACGCTTGAATTAACCCGCCGTCATGAACTCCGGCGATCTAGTCACCGTCGATCCCGATATCCTCCGCGGCACTCCCGTGTTTAAAAACAGCCGGGTTCCGGTGAGGACGCTGTTCGAGTATCTGGAGGGAAACTACACTCTGGATGAGTTCCTTGAGTGCTTCCCTTCCGTCACCCGCGAGATGGCGCACAATGTCCTGGCCCGTTCGGAACATGCACTTCTGGCACCTGAGTGAAAATCCTGTCGGACGAATCATGAACGACACCTCACCGGAAATCGCCGCCATGGTCCACGCCCGCATGATGGCCAAGACCGGCGAGGAACGCTTTCTCATGGGCATCCGCATGCACTGAAGTTTTCGGAACACGCACATTCCAAGTAAAGGATCCGAAATGGTGTGTTTCGGGTCAGGTGTCGTATTTCAACATGATCGGCACACTACGCCGCGCAAGGTTGCACTTCCTTGCGGATGGCTTCTCCTTTTTCGCGGTCGGCGCGCATGAATTCGTAGTCGAGTTGGAGGTTCATCCACAGGCCGGGGGTGATGCCGAAGAAGGCGCTGAGGCGAAGGTCGTATTCGGGGGTGCAGCGGCGTTTGCCTTGTTTCATCCGAGTGAGGTGAGGTGCGGTTTCGTTTTCATGGCGGTGGCTCAGTGATCGTCGATGATTTTGGACGTCGGGGTCCTCGCAGTAGCACATTTCCCGTCGTTTCTTACATCGGAGAAGCCGCATTTGTTCTGCTGCGGGGACTGATACGACCGCGTCACTCCGCTTCCCGCGCCGGCGGGCCGGTCTCGAAGCGCATCAGGTCGGCGATGAAGGTGAGCGGGATGCTGCCGGTCTCGCCGTTGCGGTTTTTCGCTAGAACCAGCTCGGCCTTGCCCGCTTCCGCTTCGCGTTCCTCGTCGTTTTCCGCGTAGTAGGCGGTCCGATAGAGCAGGCCGACCATGTCGGCGTCCTGCTCGATGGAGCCGGACTCCCGGAGGTCGGACATCCGCGGCACGCCGAGGCTTTTGCCGGCGCGGCTTTCCGGCCCCCGGTTGAGCTGGGCGAGAATGCAGATCGGGATGCCGAGCTCTTTCGCAAGCCCTTTGATGCCGGCGGAGATTTCGGCGATTTCCCGCTCGCGCGAGCTCTCCGCCTGCTTGGTGCGGGATTTCATCAACTGGAGGTAGTCGATGGCGATGAACTGGATGTCCTCGTCGCGCTTCTTGCGGCGGGCTTTGGCGCGGAGCTCGTTGATGGAAATGCCCGGCGTGTCGTCGATGAACAGCTTGGCCGCGGAGGTTTCGACCGCGGCGCGCTGGATCCGCTGGAGGTCGCCCTTGGTCGGCGTGTAGCCGCGGGAGAGCTGGCTCATCGCGAATTTCGAGCGCGAGAAAACGAGGCGCTGCACCAGTTGGAAGGCGCTCATTTCGCAGGAGAAAACCATCGACGACTTGCCTTGGTCGAGGCAGACGTGCTCGACCATGTTCATCATGAACGAGGTCTTGCCCATCGACGGACGGGCGGCGACGACGAACATTTCCCCCGGCTTCAGGCCGCTGCTCATGCGGTCGAGCTCCTCGAAACCGGTGGAGATTCCCTGCGCGCCCTTTTCCCCTGCGATCAGCGCCTGAAACTGCTCGATGACCTCGTGCACCGACTGTTTGATGGTGGGCGCCTTGTTCGTTTCCGAGCCCTCGCGGATGGCGAGCATCTTCGCTTCCACCGTGTCTAGCAGAGCTTCGACCTCGTCCGGCGCGTCGTAAGCCTGGGCGATGGCTTCGTTGGAATTCTGGATGATCGAGCGCAGGACGAACTTGTCCTTCACGTGCTGGAGATGGTGGCGGAAATGCCCCGGACTCGGCGCGTAGGTGTAAAGATCCGTCAGCGACGACGGCCCGCCGACGCGGTCGAGGAGGCCGCGGTCCAACAGACGCTGCACCAACGAGACGAGCTCGACCTCATTTCCCGCCTCGAACAGCTCGATCAGGAACGCGAACAAGGTCGAGTGCGACGGCAGATAGAAATGCTCCTGCGTGAGCTTCTCCTCGATGGCCACGCCGATGTATTCCTGCGGGTCCTGCAACATCGAGGACAACAGGCTTTTTTCCGGCCCGAGCGCGTGCGGCAGGGCGCGGGTGACGTCTTCCACCGCGGTCGCTCCTTGTTGGAGTTCTGCGGTCTTGCGGAAAGTGGGTGCGGGTTTGGTTTCGACGGCCATGAGCGGGCGGGACGATGAAACGCCCCGGACCGGATGGCAATCTTCCAGCGCGCTTGTGAAACGATTGTCAACAACCCCGGGCGATTTCCCGGAATTGGATTATGTTGCACCACCATGTCGATGTATCCCGAAAACCTGTTTTTCACCTCCGAATCCGTGACGGAGGGACATCCCGACAAATTCTGCGACCAGATCTCGGACGCGGTGCTCGACGAATGCCTGAGGCATGACCCGATGGCGCGCGTGGCCTGCGAATGCTACGTGACCATGGGCATGTTGATCGTCGGCGGCGAAATCAGCAGCAGCGGGCTTTTCGACGTGAGCCGGCTGGTGCGCGAGGTGGGCGACGAGATCGGCTACAACTCGCCGGAATACGGGTTCGACGTGAACACGGCGGCGATTTTGCGGACGATCCACGGCCAGTCGCCGGACATCAGCCGCGGCGTCATCCGGGAGAGCGGGCGGATCGGCGCGGGCGACCAGGGACTGATGTTCGGCTACGCTTGCACGCAGACGGAGGAATTCATGCCCGTGCCGATCCAGCTCGCCCACCGGCTGGCGCGGAAACTCGCGGATGTCCGCAAACAAAAATTACTGCCCTATCTCGGTCCTGACGGCAAAACCCAGGTGACCGTGGAATACCGCGGCGGCCAAGCCGTGCGCGTGGACCACGTGGTCATCGCCGCCTCGCACACCGCCGCCGTGACCACGCCCGACGGCAAGTTCACCCGCGAGCAAGCCAAGCAGGAAATCATTTCCAAGGTCGTGCGCCCGGTTCTCGGCCACCTGCTGGACGCGAAGACCAAGATCACGATCAATGGCACCGGAAAATTCCAAGTCAGCGGACCGCAGTGCGACACGGGCCTAACCGGACGCAAGATCGTCGCGGACACCTACGGCGGCTGGGCCACGCACGGCGGCGGCTCTTTCAGCGGCAAGGACGGCACGAAGGTCGATCGCTCGGCGGGCTACATGAGCCGTTATATCGCGAAGAACCTCGTGGCCGCCGGACTGGCGGACGAGTGTCTGTTGCAGCTCGGCTATTGCATCGGCCTGGTGGACCCGGTGTCGGTGATGGTGAGCACCGCGGGGACGGGAAAACTCCCGGATGATTCGCTGACGAAGTTGGTGCGGAAGGTCTTCCCGCTTTCGCCGAGGGGGATGATCGACCACTTAAAACTGCGGGAGCCCGTGTTCAGGAGCACCGCGTGTTACGGCCACTTCGGCCGCCCGGAATTCGCGTGGGAACGGTTGGACGCGACCGAGGAATTGCTGTCGCAGGCGAAGAAGCTTTGAGAAAACCCGCGTGGTTTGTGAGCGGAGATGCTTGGCAGCGGCGGGCGGGCGACCTGAGACTTCGCGCGGATGGCGAGCTGCGAACATTGTGGAACGGAATACCTGGCGAAGAGCGCGGCGACGCGCTTTTGCTGCAAGGGCTGTGAGTTCGTGGCGGACTTGATTTCCGAAAACGGCTTCGAGCAGTTTTACGATTTGAAACAGGGGCTGGCAGTGGCTCCGGTGCGGAGCCGGCCGTTCGAGGAGCACGACTTTTCCTGGCTGGCGGCGAAGGTGCTGGAGGCGGAGGAAAAGGCGGTGGCGGCGGGCGACGGCGCGCGGCTGGATCTGGCGTTGGAGGGGATTTCCTGCGTCGGCTGCGTGTGGCTGGTGGAGAAACTTTTCGCACGGCACGCGGGCAGCATCCGCGCGGCGGCAAGCCCGTCGAGCGGGCGGCTCTATCTGGAATGGATGCCGGGCAGGTGCGAACTGGAGCCGTTTTTGCGCGAGCTCTGCCAGTTCGGCTATGTGGCGGCTCCGGCGGGCGCGGTGAGCGGCGACCATGAACGGCGGCGGTTGGCGGCGCGAATGGGGCTTTGCGGGGCTTTCGCGCTCAACACGATGGGCTTCTCGGTGCCGGTCTATCTGGGAATGCCGGCGGATTTCGAGTTCGCGGAGTTGTTCAAGCTGATCGCATTTTTGTCGGCGACCTTGTCGATGTTAGTGGGCGCCGGGTATTTCATGGACCGCGCGTGGCGGGCGCTGCGGGCGGGCGCGCTGCACATCGACCTGCCGATCGCGCTGGGGCTGGTGGCGGCGTATGCGGGGTCGATCGCGGGCTGGGCGCTGGAGAAAGAGGGGCTAATGTATTTTGATTTCGTGTCGATCTTCGTGTTCCTGATGCTGGCCGGGCGGTATCTGCAAACCGCGGCGGTCGAGCGGAACCGGCGGCGGCTGGTGCGCCAACAACCGGTGCCGGAAGCGGTGCCGCTGGCGGATGGCGTGGGCGCGCCGGTGGGGCGGGCGGAGATTTCGCCGGGGCTGAAATTCCTGCTAGGCCCGGGCCAGGCGCTGCCGGTGAGCGGATTGCTGGCGGCGGGCGAGGCGGATTTCTCGCTGGAATGGATTCACGGCGAGGCGGACCCGGTGCGCTATTCGGCGGGGGCGAGATTGCCTGCAGGCGCAATTTTACTGAGCCGGACTCCGGCCGCGGTGGAGGCGAGCGAGCGCTGGGAAGACTCGCTGATCGCCAAGCTAACAGCGCCAGCGGGAGTCGAACGCGGGACGCCGGGATTGGACAAATTGCTGCGGGTCTATCTGAGCATCGTGCTGGTGGCGGGCGTGGCGGCGCTGGTTTTCTGGGGACAGCGCGGCGACTGGCTGACGGGCGTGCAGGCGATGATCTCGGTGTTCGTGGTTTCCTGCCCGTGCGCGCTGGGCGTGGCGATTCCGCTGGCGGACGATCTGGCGGCGGCGGCGATGGAGCGGCTCGGGGTTTTCACGAGGACGGCGACTTTGTGGTCGCGCTTGAGGCGCGTGCGGCGGGTGATTTTCGATAAAACAGGGACGCTGACCTTGGAGCGGCCGGTTTTGGAAAACCCGGAAGCCATCGCGGCGCTCGACGACGAGGCCGCGCTGGCCTTGGCGCGGATGACGCACGGCTCGCTCCATCCGATCGCCCGCTCGCTGCTCGAAGCGCTGGGCACGCGCGGCCAAAAGCTGCTGGCGGCGGGTGAAATGCCGGAAACCCACGAATTTCCCGGGCTCGGAGTTTCGATGAGCGGCTGGTCGTTGGGCAAAGCCGGCTGGTCGGGCGAGGGTCCGGTGGCGGCCGCGGCCGAGACGGCGGGCAGCGAATTGCGGCACAACGGCAGACTCGTGGCGGCTTTTCATTTCAGCGAATCGCTGCGGCCCGGAGCCATCGCCATGCTGCGGCGGTTGGAGCGGCGCGGGCTTTCAGTTCACCTGCTTTCAGGCGACCATCCGCAGAAGGTGGCGAGCATGGCGCGAGCGCTCGGCCTGCCGAAAAACCAGGCGCACGGCGGGCTTACGCCCTTGGAAAAGGCCTCCGCGGTCAAGGAAATGGACCGCCAGGACACGCTTTACCTGGGCGACGGGGCGAACGACTCGCTGGCCTTCGACGCCGCGTTCGTCACGGGCACGCCGGTGGTGGACCGGAGTTTGCTGGAGTCCAAAGCGGACTTTTACACGCTCGGCGCGGGGCTGGAATTCCTCCCCCGCCTGCTGGACACCGCCGCGGCGCGGGCGAATGCGGTGCGGACCGCCTTCGGTTTCGCACTGCTCTACAATCTGACGACCGTGGCGTTTTCCAGCGCCGGAAAAATGAGCCCGCTGCTCGCCGCGGTGCTGATGCCGATGAGCTCGATCGTGTCGATTTTGATCATCGCGACAATTTCCAGGGGTCGAAGCAGGAACAAAGGTTGAACTCTCCGGAAAATCTTCCTACCCTTGGCTAGATTTCCTCAAACGAGTCCATGCCAGCCAACTATTCAGCCCACCAGGAGTTCGAAACCACCTTGCTTCAACGGATCGCCAGTTCCGAGCGATTCAAGATTTATCAGGACGCGTTCCGCACGGCGACAGGGCTTCCGTTGCGGCTGGTTTCCGCGGATCCAGACAACTGGTGCCTCGACGACCAAGCCGTCAACCGGAGTCCGTTTTGCGAAGCTCTCAATCTTTGCAACAGCGCCTGCGGAGCCTGTCTGGAAACCAACCGACGCCTGATGCAAGAGGCGGAAGTCAGCGGGCCGACCACCTGTCATTGCTTCGCCGGCCTCTGCGCGACCGCAGTGCCCATCAAGATGGGGGCCTCGGTGATCGGCTTTTTGAAGACCGGGCAAGTCTTCAGCCAGACTCCGACCGAGGAACAATTCGAAGTCCTGCTCGGCGCGATCGGCCGCAAGACGCTGAACGCAAAAGCCCGCACCGCCCTGAAGACCGCCTACATGCAGACCCGCTTCGTCGAGCCGCAACGCTACCAAAGCATGGTCACCTTGCTTGAAAGCTTCGGCGAGCAACTCAGCGAACACGCGGACTCCCTCACCATCATCGAGGAAGGCAGCGAACCCGCCGCCATCGCCAAGGCGCGCAAATACATCCACGAAAACCTCGATCAGCCCCTGCCGCTCGGCCAAGTCGCCCGCCAGGCGGGGCTCAGCGAATCACACTTCTGCCGGCTTTTCAAAGACTCCGCCGGCCTGACACTCACCGACTACGTCAACCGCTGCCGGATCGACTGGGCGAAGCGCGAGCTCCTCAAACCCGAATCGAGGATCTCGGAAATCGCGTTTCTCATCGGTTACCAGTCGCTTTCGCAATTCAACCGGAGCTTCGTCCGCATCGTCGGAACGTCGCCGACCCAGTATCGGAGGGAGCGTCTGGAGCGCGTCGCTTCGTGATGCCGGGTTTTGGTGGTTGCGGTCCGTGGCATAACCTTGCATTTTGAAGTGCGACGAAATCATGGAAGAACGTTATGAAATCCGCGGGAAAATCGGCCAGGGAGGACTGGGCGCGGTTTATCGGGGATATGACACCCGGATGAGTCGCGAAGTCGCGATCAAGCGGATTTCGGTGACCGCCGGAGATCCCGACCTGCTGGAGGAATCCACCCGCCAGCTGATCAAGGAGGCCGGCGCGCTCGCCTCGCTCCAACACCCCAACATCGTCACCGTTTATGACGTCGGCGCGGACGAAGACGGCCCCTACGTGGTGATGGAACTGATCAGCGGCAAAACCCTCGACGAACTCATCGAGCGAGCCCCGCTCACCTGGCCTGACTTTCGCGAACTCGCCCTCCAGACGCTGGAAGCCCTCATCGCCGCGCAGGAACTCGGCCTGATCCACAGCGACATCAAGCCCTCGAACTTGATGCTCACCTGGCTCCCGTCGGGGAAATTCCAGATGAAAATCGTGGATTTCGGCCTGGCCACCTTGACCCAATCCCAGTCGCTGGAAGACTTGCAGGAAATCGAAGCGGTGTTCGGCTCGATTTTTTTCATGGCACCCGAGCAGTTCGAGCGGGTTCCGCTCGACGCCCGGTCCGACATTTACGCGATGGGCTGCGTTTACTATCAGGCGCTGACCGGCAAATATCCGTTCAACGGGGAAACCGGTCACGACGTGATGGTAGCCCACCTCCATCACCGGGTCACTCCGCTTCAGGAAGTCCGCTCGGACATTCCGCTTTGGGTCTGTGACTGGA
>JBFZFJ010000043.1:0-11971 GCA_041306405.1 Verrucomicrobiales bacterium
GTCTGTTTACTCATGGTGTTGGTTGATTTGAAACGTTTGTTCAAACAGGCGATGTCGGAACATCGCCCGATCAACCAGCACCAATCGATTTTAACATTTTAACGAAAAAAAATCCTCTTCCAACGCATGCGTCTCCTCGCACAAGACGGGATCCACCAACCATGGCTCGCGGTTCTTGGTGGAGAATATCAGATGCAGATAGACCGCAGAAAGGGATTGGGGCATGGCGCATCCTTCGTATCACTACGCATCCCCGGACACAACCCCGTTGGGGTTGGAAATCATTCGGTCCCATTCATCCCAAGGTAGCCCCGCATGCGCGTGGCAACCTTGGGCTCTGGGACACAATGCCGTTGGCATTGTCGGATCGCGGCGGTTCGTGGGCAATGGCGGAACCGCTGTTGTTGTTGTTGGGCCAGTTGTTGTTGCGGTTCGCGCAGCGCGTGTTGTTCGCGTTGTTATTCCAGCTGCCGCCATGGATGACGCGGTTGGAGCCGTTTGGCCGCCGTCCGGATCGTTTTCTTTTGGAAAAAGCGCGTCGCGGCGGAAGGCCAGCGTGTCGGCCCGGCGCGTGAAGGCCACCAGGCAGGTGGCGCGGCATTGCAATTGCGCCTCGCTGATGAGGCCGGCAGATTCCAATAGCTTCGAGGCCGCGCAGGCGGCGCAGGAACCGGATTTTGCTGCGGTGATTCAGCCGCACCGTGTGGGGAAGCACCCTCAATCCCAGAAAATCCATGCCGCGATCCGCCCGGTTGATCAGCGGCTCGGGTTTCACCGTAAGCCCGCGCTCATCGGCCAGCCACGCCGTGATGCGGTTGCGGGCGTTTTTGAGAAATTCCTTGTCCGGGTGCCACAGCGCGAAGTCGTCCATATACCGCACGTCCATTTTGAGAAACCATGGAAACCTTTGCGCATAGTGGCGTGCCCGCTCGCCCGCCGCCACCTGACCTTTGCCCTTGCGGCAGGCGTAGCTATCGAACACCGCCGCACGCTCGAAAACCGGCTCGCACAGGTTCATGATCGCGTGATGCGCCACCCGCTCAGAAAACGCCGCCGCGTGAATCCAGCGCTCCTTGGGATCAAAAACCCTGAAACTCCGGTAGGCTCCGAAAGGGAAACTCCCATCCGCCAAGCCGGCGGAAAGCCGGGCGACTTCCGGCTCAAGATTCGCGGCAAAGGCCCGCGTCGCCGGGCGCGACCACTTGCTCTTGGCCGCTTTCCAGAACGCCAACCGGATGTTCTCCGGCTCGGCGATGCGAGCCATGAGATTTCCTGCGCGCTTCATGACGGCATGAGGCTGCGCCGAACTTCGTTAGCTTCAGACTCCGGGCTGGATGCCGGGGCCACGTTTTTCAAAGCTTCCAAGAACGAGGTGGCGTATTTCTCCAGCCTCGCGCTGCCGATCCCATCGATCTTCGCCAGCGCCGCTTGGTTGTCCACCTTGCTGGTCACCATCGCGGCGAGCTGTTCGTTGGTGAAGACGGCATACGGTGGCACGCCCTCTTTCTCCGCCATTTCCTTGCGCAGATCCCGCAGCTTCGCGAACACGGAGAAATCCTCGGCGCTCAGGATTTCTTTGAAATCCACTCCTCGCTTCGCGCGATCCCCCGTACCGGGTCCGCCGCCCTCACCACCTCGCTCCAGATACTCGACACAGAATGACCAATACGCGCCGCCCTGTTCCACCAGTCGCTTTTCGATAGATAACACGCGGTGCGAGCGCAGGAACTTGTTCATCTTCTCCACTAACTCTTCTCCGCCTTGTGCGGGTACTGCAAACACCTTTAATTGCATTGTCTCACAGGTTCGTTTTTTGAAAAATAGCGCGAGCAGGGGCTTCGCCCCTACAACCCCTTTCTTTTCTGCCATTCAAAACTCATCATTCAAAATCACCCCCCACCGCTTCACTCCCTTCGCTACGCCTCTCCGCTCGTCCCTCGCTACGCTGCTCCGTTCCGTTCGTTCCGCTCCTGCTTGCTGGTTAAGGCTGACCTCGGGCCATGCGGAATCCGATGCTGACGTCGTAGTAGGCGCGGTAGGGCCAGACGTAGCGGCGGTACGCGCAGCGCGTGTAGCTCGCGCCGTATTACCAGCTGCCGCCACGGACGACGCGGATGCGACCGTTAGATTCGCCCTGCGGATTAGTCTACGAATCCGCTGTGTAAGAATCAGACCAATCCCAGCACCACTCCCACATGTTTCCAGCCATGTCATACAGCCCATACCCATTCGGCGCGAAACTCCCCACCGGCGAGCTGTAAGGATAGTCACCCACGGCGTAGGTCGGATGGTAGTTATTCACCGGACCGCTCAGGTCGTAGCTGTAGCCGGAATAGGCGTAACAGTTCGCCTGGCTGTGGCTGCTGGTATCCGTGCCCCAAGGGAAGTTCTTCCCGGACACGCCGCCCCGCGCCGCCTCCTCCCACTCCGCCTCCGTCGGTAGCCGTTGCACTCCAATTGCAGTCCGGCTCGCTGTAGCCTGTCTGGTAGATGGAACCGGAAACCGTGTAGCACGGCGTCAGCCCCTCCTTCTGGCTCCGTGCGTTGCACCACTTCACCATGTCATACCAGGTGATGTTGTGAACCGGGTGGTTCGCCCCTTTCGATGCATAACCGCCATTCCCCGCCGCCAGATCCGTGTAGCCGTTGTTCAAGCCCCAAGCCCGCACCGTATCTCACGACTCCTTGGTCACCTCGTATTTCCCCATGTAAAACGCGCTCACATACACGCTGTGCACCGGTAGCTCGCCGCTGTAGCCCACCAGCGGATTCGACTGGTCCCCCATCTGGAAACTCCCCGCCGGAATCAGCGCGAACTCGCCGGGAAGCACAGGGGCGGCATTCGGGTTCGTTCCGAGGTCGATCTCCCGCTGGTCGCTCACGCCGTCGCCATCCGTATCCTGCGCGTGCGGATTGGTGCCGGTGTTCGAGCGCGAGACATAAACACGAGTGTTCGTTTCCACGCCGTCAGAGAGTCCGTCGCCGTCGCTGTCCCAATGATTCGGATTGGTGCCACGATTCGTGGTGGAAACCCAAGTGCCGGTGTTCGTCTCGTGGACATTGGCAATTCCATCGCCATCCGTATCCAGATTCTCCGGCGTGGTGGCCTGCACCGTGAGCGTGGCAGTGTTGAAATCCACCGTCAGCCCACCAGCCTTGGCCCGGACAAAGTAGGTGCCCGCGTGCCCGGTGTTGACGTTGTAGAGGGTGAGCGTGCGCGAGATCTGCCCCGGGATCGACTTGGTATTGTGATACCATTGATAAGTCGGATCAGATGGTCCTTCGGCGTTGCATCTAAAAGAAACCACATCGCCGGGTTCCGCAGTGCGCGGTTTGGGATGACTTTTGAAGATCAGATCACCACCCGTCGGCCAGACTTTCCATTCCTTGTCGAGCAGCGACCAACTCACTTCCGTGTTCACCCCAAGGGTCTTGAGCACCGGCTTGAACAAGGGACCGGCGGCGCCAACGGTAACGTCTGAATTGAGTTCCAGCCAGCATTCCAACCCATCCTCCGGATTTGCCGCCAGCTTGAACCCAGACCCGATGTCCGGGGTCACCGCAAATCCAGCACTCTTCAAAAACAGCACCTCGATCTCCATTTCCAACTTCACCCCGAGCGAGTTTTCAAAGGAAAGCCCGTCAAACGAGAATGGGACGAACACGGTGAGTTTCAGGTTCACCGAATCATCGCTGGTGGAGAGCACGCGGCGGTAGAAGATTTCACTCTCCTTGGCCGGAGCCAGATTGCAGACGAGCTGACCCGCCGTGAATGCCGGTGTGCCACCCGCCTGGTAGGCGATGACAATCCGGTCGGCCAATACCTCGTGAATGCTCCAAGGCGGCGACTCGACG
This sequence comes from Verrucomicrobiales bacterium, assembly GCA_041306405.1. GTDB lineage: Bacteria > Verrucomicrobiota > Verrucomicrobiia > Verrucomicrobiales > Akkermansiaceae > Luteolibacter. The sequence continues at coordinate 3,856 of JBFZFJ010000043.1, forward strand.
ACCTTTTGCGGCCCTGCCGGGGCCGGTGCGAGTGCAGCGGCGGGACCGGAGACCCGCTGCCCCGCCCGCTGAGCGGTGGGCGAGCCGAAGACGAACACGTTCGCGGCGGTCTGCGGCTCGGGTTCGAGGCGAAAGCTCCAAGTGTGAGTCAGCGTGTGGCCCAGCGTGTCCGCCGCGACGAGAGTGGCACTGATCGTGGCTCCCCACGTGCCGAGGGCCGCATCTCCGGAGTCGTAGGTGATCGTGTTGCCGGAAATCGTCAGTCCCGGAGCGCCGGAAGCCATCTGCCCGGATGCCCCGACCGTCAGCCGGACGCTGGCCGGATCAATCCCCGTGGCGTCGGCCAGCACGAGGCTCAAATCCGCGAATCGCCCGACCGCAAAACCATCCACCGCCGGATATTGCGAGACAATGGTCGGCGCCTGCTCATCAATCGGTTGAATGCTGAAAACCTCCTTATCCTGCTGGGCAAGGATGCATGGTGGTTTCACCATGACTCGCAGCCTAACGATTCAAACCGCTGCCCGACAAGGTCAAAGCCCCCATATTTTGCGAGAACGCAGATTGAACCCACAAAGATCGGAATCAAACCAGGATGATTTCGATCGCTACCGGACCACCTGCCACGGCTTCAGCAGGAATGCGCGTGTCGAACGTGGCGAATCGAGCGCCGTTAGCCGCAGCGAGCGCCAGCAAATACAAATCGGAAACTCTGGAGGGAGTGAGTGCGTTCGGTTGCAACAGAATATCGTCAACCAGTAAGGAAACCTCCTTTTCACAAGATTCAGCAGCCACATTTCGAACCAGATCACGCAAAACGTTCCGGACCCGCGCGCTCGTCCCGAGACAGTTCGGGTATTTCGGTTGGCTCGCCACTCTGATCACGCCATTGAGCACATGGGAACAAGTCATCATCCGCAAGGGAGAGCGCTTCTCATACCACCGATGCGCGGCCTCGTGATGAATATGCATCGGATCCAGCAAGGCCAACAGGGCATTCACATCCAGCAGAAAACGATTCATGGGTTTTCCTCCAATAATTCCTTCACGATCTCAGGTGTGACCGCGCGAGCACGCTTGGAAACCGGAAACAAAAGGATTCCATTGCGCTCCACAGGTGCTTGGGCTGCGGGCGTCACCGCACGCCGCAGCAGCTCGGAAACCACCACCCCCAAGGGCTTTCGCTCTTGGGCGGCCAACAATTTCGCGCTTTCCAGCACATCGTCATCTAAATTAAGAGTCGTCCTCACAAGGAAAGACATCACGCATCACGCATCACACGTCAAGTGATTAAAGAATTGCGGAAGACATGTCTCGCACTTGCGCGTCTGCAATTCTATGAGTATCGCCTCCGCTCCGGCGGGTCATCCCGCCCTTACCCCATCTCTTATGATCAAGTGGATTCTCCAAAAAATCGTCGGCAGCAAGAACCAGCGCGAAGTGCGCCGCATCCGCCCGGCGGTGGCTCGCATCAATGAAATCGAGGAAGCCCTCCAGCGCGAGCCCGCCGAAAAACTCTTGGAATTCACGGCCAAATGGCAGTCGCACCTTGCCCGCTACCACGCGCTCGACGCCCCCGCGAAACCCTTGGTCGAGCGCATGGATGACGCCGAACTCCGCGCCACCGCCGAAGCGCTCGAAGCCCGCCTGGCCCCACTCCGCGAGGAATTCCCATCGCTCCCAGCGACCATTCTCGCCACGGCCAAGACCATCGAAGCCGCGAAAGCCGCGTTCCACGAAATCGAGCCCGAGTTCGGCAAATCCCGCGCCAAGTACCTTGAGAAAATCCTCCCCGAGGCCTACGCCGTCGTCAAAAACGGCGCCCGCCGCCTCTGCGGCACCGAGATCACCGTCAACGAGCGCCCGCTCGCCTGGGAAATGATCCATTTCGACGTCCAGCTCGTCGGCGGCGTCGCCCTCCACCGCGGCATGATCGCGGAAATGCAGACCGGTGAGGGCAAGACCCTCGTCGCCACCCTGCCCGTCTATCTGAACGCACTTACCGGCCTCGGCGTCCACGTCGTCACCGTCAACGACTACCTCGCCAAACGCGACTCGGAGTGGATGGGCTCGCTCTTCCGCTTCCTCGGCCTGACGGTCGGCACCATCCAGAACCAGATGCCGCCCTGGGAACGCCGCGCCGAATACGCGTGCGACATCACCTACGGCACCAACGCCGAGTTCGGCTTCGACTACCTCCGCGACAACGGCATGGCCTCCACCAAGGACGAGCAGGTCCAGCGCGGCCACTACCTCGCCATCATCGACGAAGTGGACTCCATCCTCATCGACGAGGCGCGCACGCCGCTGATCATTTCCGGCCCGTCCACCCAGTCGTCCCACCAGTTCGACAAATACAAGCCGCTCGTCGAGCAGCTCGTGAAGAAGCAGACCGAGCTCTGCAACAACCTCGCCGCCGAGGCCAAGCAACTGCTCGAAAACGGCGACGCCGTCGCCGCCGGCCGCAACCTCTTCAAAGTGAAGCTCGGCCAGCCGCGCAACCGCCAGCTCATGCGCTTCATGGAAGATCCGGAAATGCGCAAGCTGTTGGAGAAATCCGAGCTCTCCTTCCACCAGGACGCCCAGAAAAAAGACCTCTTCGATCTCAAGGAAGAACTCTATTTCATCATCGACGAAAAAGGCCACGACTCCGACCTCATGGAAATGGGCCGCGAGTTCCTCTCCCCCGGCGATCCGGAATCCTTCACCCTGCCCGACCTCGGCACCCTCTACGCCGACATCGACACCGACCGCTCGCTCACCGAGGAACAGAAAATCGCCGCCAAGGACGCGCTCCAGGTCCGCATGGACCTCCAGGCCGAGAAGATCCATAACATCTCCCAGCTCCTCAAGGCCTACTGCGTTTTCGAAAAGGACGTCCAGTATGTGGTCAAGGACGACAAGGTCATCATCGTCGATGAAAACACCGGCCGCGAAATGCCCGGCCGCCGCTGGTCGGACGGACTCCACCAAGCCGTCGAGGCCAAGGAGGATGTCTCCATCGAGAAGGAAACCCAGACCTTCGCCACCATCACGATTCAAAACTATTTCCGTCTCTACCAGAAACTTGCGGGCATGACCGGCACCGCCGAGACGGAGGCCGCCGAGTTCCACGACATCTACCGCCTCGACGTGCTGCCGATCCCGACCAACACCGCGAACATCCGCATCGACGAGAACGACCAGGTCTTCAAGACCCGCCGCGAGAAGTTCAACGCCGTCATCGCGAAGATCGAGGAAGCCCACGCCAAAGGCCAGCCCGTCCTCTGCGGCACCGCCTCCGTCGAGGCATCGGAAACGTTGGCCCGCATGCTCAAGCGCGCGAAGATCCCGCACTCGGTCCTCAACGCCAAGTTCCACCAACAGGAAGCCGAAATCATCTCCCGCGCCGGCCACCTCGGCGCCGTCACCGTCTCCACTAACATGGCGGGCCGCGGCACCGACATCAAGCTCGCCCCCGGCGTCCCCGAAGCCGGCGGCCTGTTCGTCATCGGCACCGAGCGCCACCAGTCCCGCCGCATCGACCGCCAGCTCCGCGGCCGTTGCTCCCGCCAGGGCGACCCCGGCCGCTCGCAGTTCTTCATCTCCTTCGAGGACGACCTGATGCGCAACTTCGCCGCCGCGGACCGCATGACCGCCATGATGGAACGCTTCGGCATGAAAGAAGGCGAAGCCCTCGAACACTCGTGGCTCAACCGCTCCGTCGAGACCGCCCAGAAGCGCGTCGAGCAGCGCGACTACACCGGCCGCAAGCGCGTGCTCGACTTCGACGACGTCATGAACATGCAGCGCGAGGTCGTTTACGGCTACCGCAATGAAGTCCTCACCACCGAGGTCCCGCGCGACCTCGTCAACGAGATCATCGACGAAACCATCCCCGCCAAGGTCCACGAATACCTCGCCGACCGCGACGAAAGCCAGCCCGACTATAACGAGCTGCTGCACTGGGTCAACGCCACCCTTCCCGTCAGCGTGACCGCCGAGGATTTCCTCAGCAGCCACAACGAGGAGGCCATCTCCGCGATGCTCGTGGACAAGGTCAAGGACGCCTATCAAGCCCGCGTCGGCGACCTGCCGATGGAAGTGCTCGACCAGGAAGAACGCCGCATGGTGCTCGTCGCCATCGACAAGCAATGGCAGGCGCATCTTTATAACATGGACGCCCTCCGCGAAGGCGTGGGCCTCCGCGCGCAAGGCCAGAAGGACCCGCTCATCGAGTATAAGAACGAAGCCTACAATCTCTTCGTCACCCTGATGGATTCGATCAAGCAGGAGGCTCTCCAAAACCTCTTCCGCTCCGCCGCCAATCTCGAAGCCTTCCTCCAACAGCTCCACAGCGCGCCCCAACAACTCCACGGTGGCGAAGCCGCGCTCACCCGCGACAACATGGCCGTCTCCGGCAGTTCCGCCAACGTCAACCCGGCCGCCCTGCCCTCGCCCGAAGGCACCACCCTCAAGCTCAACCTGCCGAAGCGCAAACCGAGCTTCTCCATCGAGACCACCGGCCGCAACGCCCCCTGCCCCTGCGGCTCCGGCAAGAAGTTCAAGCAGTGCTGCGGCAAGGACGGCTGATCCTCCGGCCATCGTCGCCACCGCCCTCGCCCTGAAGGCAAGCCTCGAAGGGGATTCCTAATAAGCGGCAATCTGCTTGGCGGACTCCATCAGGGCATGACCGCCGCCGCACGTGCCTGTGGCCCGTGGCCCGTGGCAACGCCCCCCTCGTGCCGTTAGGCCATGCCGCCACAATCCTCGCGGTGCCGCGTAAATCCAAAACCGACCTGACCGATGTCTCCCGCCTCCAGGGATTCAAGCTGCTGGAGCGATTTCAGGAGGCTTTCGCCGGACTCGACACGCGCCGCACCAAGTCCTCGCGCGAACCCGCCTCCCGACGCAAGTTCGACGCCGGGGAGGATTTCCCGATGATTCTCCTCACTCTGCTCAACCCAATCGTCGATACGATGCGCGGGCTTTGCAAAGCCTCAAAACTCGAACAAGACCAACTCCGGACCGGGCTCCTCCAAGTCAGCTTGGGAAGTTTTCGGAAGCCCAGAGCGTCTTCGAGCCGGAGAGGATCACTTGGCCTGGGAGGCGGACTCCAGCAGGTCGGCGGCGGGGAGGATGACGTTGGAGGGGGCCGGGCCTTGGCCTTCGCTGTCGCCCTTGGGGCCGAAGCGGTTGATGCCGATGCCGAGAAACTTGCCGTCCTGGTTGAAGACGGGCGTGCCGAGCGACTGTGTGCCGATCTTGCCGAAGATCCGCGGCTTGGTGACAAGGGCGATGATTTCGTTGGTCATGACGACCGGCTCGCGGTTGAGGTCCTTGCCGAGGCGGCTGAGGATGATGACGTCGTCCTGCACGGCCATGGTCGCGGAGTTCGCGGTGTCCACCGGGGTGAGTTTGACGTCTGCGGGTTTTTCGGGACGGATGAAGGCGAGATCGAGATCGGTGTCCTTGAAGGCGACTTTGGCGGCGGTCTCGGTGCCGTCGGGCATCAAGATTTTGACTTCCTTGGTGGTGCCTTTGGCGGAGAGTTTGATGGGTCCTTGGGGGCCTTTGACCATCCGGCCGTCGATGGTGGAGGCGACGTCGAGGGTGGAGAGCGGCACGACGATCAGGCCGTCCTTGGCGATGACGGTGCCGAGCATCTCCAGCTTGCGCTCTTCCTTTTGCGCGGGGGTGTCGCCGGCGGTGACTTCGATTTCCACCACCGCGCTGAGGAACAGCACGGAGTCCTTGTTGGACGCGGAAAGGGCGAGCGCTTTTTCCTTGAGCGGCCCTTCGGCGGCGAAGGCGAACGGGGCGGCGAGGAGGACGGAGAATGACAGGAGTCGGGATTTCATGGGGTGGTAGTGGGTGATGGTGTGTTACCAGGTCGGTTCGAGTTCGATGTAGCGGGTGCTAATGCCGCGGCGGACGAACAGGACGATGGGACTCCGGCGGTTTTTCTCAAGATCGGCAAGGACAGGTTTGAGAGCTTCGATCGATTCGACGGATTTACCGTCGATGGAGACGAGGATGTCACCCGCGGAAAGCCCGCCGAGAGCCCCCCACCCTGCGGGCGTGACGGCGGTGATGAGCACGCCCTTGAAACCCTCCGGCAGCTTCTTGCTGACCCGGTCGGCTTGGCCGAGGTCGCGGGAATTGAATTCCAAGGTCTCGCAATCGTGCGACGCGAGCTCGGAAGTCCCTTCCGGGCTGGTATCCAACGGGACCTTGACGACGAGGTCCTGCTTGCCCCGGCGGACGGAAAGCGTGGCTTCCGTGCCGATGCGATACTGGCGGATGAGCGAGGCGAAAACGTCCGAATCCTCGGGCCGCGAGGTCGGGATCACGGTCCCGTCGAGTTTCAAGAGCAGGTCGCCGGTTTTAAGCCCTGACTTCTCGGCGCTGGTTCCGGGATGGACCTGCGTGATGCGGACCCCTCTGGAACCGGGAATGCCGAGCGCCTCGGAGAGGTCCGCAGAGATCACCTGGGTATCGATGCCGATCCAGGCCTTTTTCACCAGGCCGGGCTTGTCGGATTCCGGCTCGGGGCCGATCTTGACGACGGTCAGATAGCTACGGCCGTCGCGCTCATAGGACACGAGCACCGGCACGGGCTCGGTCTTGCCGGCGGTGATTTCATTGCTCACGCGGACGAGCGCGTCGATGTTGGGAGTCGGTTTGCCGGAAACTTCGAGGATCAGGTCGCCGGGTGAAATGGCCGGCTTGGAGGTCGCGGCGGCACCACCCCGGCGGAGGCTCTGGACAATGACCGCCTTGTTGTCGTCACGCAGGAGTTCCTTGGCGTTGAGTTCGGTCAAATCCCGGGCGGTGATGGCCCATGAAAGCAATTCCTTTTCGCGGGGCTCGGCGGGTTCGCGCCTGGTGCCGGTGACACTCCAGGTCATCGGCTTGCCATCGCGGAGGCCTTCCATCGCGATGACCGAGCCGATCGGGGACTCGAGCAAAATCCGGTTGAAAACCGGCATATCCTCCGGCGAGCGGGACGATGCGATTTCGACGCCGTTGCAGCGCGTAACGAAATCACCGGCTTGCAGGCCCGCCTTTTCCGCAGGTGATTCGCTGATCACCCCGCCGACGAGGACGCCTGATTTGGAATCCATGGTCTTCAGCAAAGGCTGCGCGCCCAGACCGACCCAGCTGCGCTCGACGTGACCGCTGGCGATCAGCTCGTCCGAAACCTTGCGGGCGAGATTGGAAGGAATGGCACCACCAAGGCTGCCGATGCCCACTTCATTCACCCCGATGATCTCGCCCTTGAGGTTGACCAGCGGCCCGCCGGAGTTTCCCGGGAAGATCACCGCGTCATGGCCGATCCATCGCACCAACTCTCCGACCGCCTCTCCGTCGAGCCGCATCGAGCCGCCGGGCGCGATCATCTCGGTGTTCGCCACGATGCCCTGGGTGACGGACTGGGAGAGTCCGGCCGGACTGCCCATGGCGAGCACCGTATCGCCGACTTCGAGCGTGGAGCTGTCGCCGAACTTCGCCACCGGCAGGGCTGCCGCGGGATCGCGGAGATCCTTCTTGTCGATCTTGAGCACGGCGAGATCCGCCAGCGGATCGGAGCCGACGAGGGTGGCCCGGAGTTCCTGCCGGTCTGCCAGACGAACGGTGATCCGGGTCGCCCGGCCCGCCACGTGGTGATTGGTGAGGATGTAGCCGTCCGGGGAAATGATCGTTCCGGAGCCGCTCGCGCGGCGTTTTTGCATCCGCCCGTCGCCACCGTCCTCGGCGACGACGTGAATCCGGACCAGCGCGGGATACACCGCCTGGACGGCGGCCTCGACTTGGGGATCGGCTTTGGCAAATGCCCTGGATTGAAGGAGCGGAGCCGCCAAGGTGGCGGCGAGGGCGAGCTTGTGAAATGAAAGCATGATGAGGAAATCCAAGGGCGGACTGGGGAACAACGAAACCCGGAAAGTGCCTTGTCTGACATTTTTTTGCGTTTGCCGGGAATCCGCGGACGAGTCAGTCTCGGGTTTCGCCGATGGAAGAAAGCTGTGATCATTTTATCCGCTATCTGGCGACCGAGCGCGGGCTGTCCGCAGCGTATCAGTTATCGGTCCGCCAGACCCTTGATGCCTTGGCCGGCTGGATGAAATCGCGGACC
>JBFZFJ010000044.1:0-7176 GCA_041306405.1 Verrucomicrobiales bacterium
GACTACTCCTTGCAATGCCTCCTCTCCATCATGGTCATGGCCACCCTGGCCGGAGTGGCGCGGGGCCAGCGCGACCTGGCAGCTTTCGCCCAGGGACTCACCCGGTTCCAACTCCGCGCGCTGGGCAGCTACCGCAAACGTGACCGCACGTATGACTACCCCAAGGAAACGACCTTCCAGCGCGTGCTCGCCAAGCTCGATGCCGCGGCCTTCGAGCGCATCCTCATCGAGTGGCAGTTGCAGCGCGCCGGAGAAACCGCCGACGATCAGATCGGCATCGACGGCAAGGCCCAGCGCGGCAGCGCTCCACATCTCAAGGACGAGCAGAAACCCCAGCTTGTCAGCGCCCAGAGCCTGCCGTCGGGACGGGTCATCGGCACGGTGGCCGTGGAGGAGAAAAGCAATGAAATCCCGGCCGCCAGGGCCTTGCTCGAAAAGCCCGGCCCGCTAGACGGCAAGCTGCTCATGCTCGACGCGCTCCATTCCTGCCAGCAAACCATGCGCCAGGCCTATCAGGACAACGGCGCGGATTTCCTCATCCCCGTCAAAGGCAACCAACCCGAACTTCCCGCCCGCGCCGCCGCCTGCCTGCCAGACCGCTCGCCAGCGGTCATTCCCCGCCTCGTCGGGCGGCAGCAAGGAAACGATGCCGCTGGTGCCCGTGCCGTGCGCTACCGCCGCAAGCGAGGATAAGAACAACCGATCGCGCCACGAATTGCGCGAACTGCGATGGGTCGCGGCCGATGCCGAGACGCTTTGCAGCGCACATGTGCGATCCGTGTTGGAAATCACCCGGACCACCACCTTTCTCAAGGGCAAACAGAAAGGACAAACCACCCGGGAAACCATCCTCTACCTCTGCACGCTCCCGCCGGACGCCGCGCGGGGGGAGGAAATGCTCGGGCGCGTCCGCAACTACTGGGAGATCGAAAGCGGCCTGCATCAACGTCTGGACGTGACTGCGGCGGAAGATGCCAGCCGGGTGCGCAACCGCAACGGGTTGCTGGTGCTGGGCATCCTGCGCCGCTGCGCGATGGGAATCTACTACGACTGGCGGCGTGGGCGCAAAAACAAGCGGCAATCGACGTTGAAGGACTTCCATGACGACATGCGCCGCTTCAACAACCGCCACGCCTTCGCCCGCGCACAGGTCGCTCCCGCACAACTCGACGCCGCGATGCGCGACCCGTGGATCGATCAGATTATCCAGGCGGACATCGCGGACTGGGTGGCGTTTTCCGGAAAAACGAAACAACTGCCGAAGCTGTTGATCACCGGAAAAAGAATCCTCCACGGCCTCCCATCCGGCGAGGCGGACTTCATCCGCGTGATGGAGCAGGAGCTCGGCCTTTAAATCCCCAGCAGCCTTTTTCGCGTGGCCTCGTCCACCGCCTCGCAGAGCCGGTAGCCTTCGCCGTGGCGCGGGATGGTCATCAGCAAGGCGTCCCGCTCGTAGGGCGAGGGGAAGTCGAGGCCGATCAAGGCCCGGCCTATCCGCTCGCCGGACTGACGGTAGTTGAAATAACAAAGGCTCGCGTTGCCCCGGATCCGCCGGTCGAGGAAATCGTGCAGCGCGCCCGGTCGTTCGTAGAAATCCAGCCGTAGAAAGGCTGCGTTTTGCAAAAGATCGCCGCGCAGCGGGATCGCCCGGAAGGCGATGTCCACCGCGCCCGTCAGGTCTTCCCACGCGAACCCGTGCGCGTCGAGTTTCTCCGGCAAGTCGTCCAGCACCGCCGGATCGTCCGCGTGGATCGTGAAAACAGGCCACGCTTCGAGCGCGTCGGTCTTGCCGTATTGGAAATCCGCGATGTCGACACCCTCGAAGCAGGTGTCTAGCAGCTCAAGCATCGTTCCGGGGCGCTCCGGGATGCGGACGCGCAGGGTGCGGCTGGTCTTGTTGCCCATTCCCACCGATTGCGCGATGAGTCCGAGCTGGAGGAAATCGACGTTCGCCCCGCAGAGCACCACCAGGATGCGCTTGCCCGCCAGCGCCTCGCGGTTTTTCAAGACCGCCGCCAGCCCCATCGCGCCGGACGGTTCGGAAATGCAGCGCAGGCCTTCCCACAGCGTGCGGATCGCGTCGCTAACTTCGGCGTTCGTCACCGTTTCGATTCGCGACAGCGTGTGCCGGCAGATTTGAAACGGCAGCTCGCCCGCTTTCCTAACCGCCGTGCCGTCGCAGAACAAATCCACGTCATCGAGCGCCACCGGCTTGCCCGCGGCAAGCGCTGCCTTCATCGACGCCTGGCCCACGCCCTCCACGCCGACGATCTCAATGTCCGGCCAGTATGTCTTCAGCCAGGTGGAAACGCCGGCTGCAAGCCCGCCGCCGCCGATTTGCAGGTAGGCCGCATCGAAGGGGCCGTGTCCTGACAGCACGACCTCGTCCGCCAGTGTTCCCTGGCCGGCCATCACTTTCAAATCGTCATAAGCGTGGACATACACCGCGCCGCTCGCCGCCTCGTCCTCCCGGGCGGCGGAGACGGCCTCGTCATAACTGTCGCCGCGCAGATGGATTTCCACGAACCCGCCGCCATGATGGCGCGCCGCGTTTTGTTTCACCTTCGGCGTCGAGCGCGGCATGTAGATCCGCGCGCGGATGCCGAGCGTGCGGGCGGCGAGAGCGACTCCCTGCGCGTGGTTTCCGGCGGAAGCCGTCACCACTCCGCGCGCGGCTTCCGCCGGAGTGAGCATCGCCATCCGGTTGCATGCGCCGCGCCATTTGTACGATTTCACGGCGGATAGATCCTCGCGCTTCACCCAGATTTCCGGTCCCGGTCCGGGTAGATCGAACCGCTCCAGCGGGGTCGCCTCGCCGAAGCGGTAGACCCGCTCGCGGGCGAACAGGATTTCCTGGCGCAATTGCCGGTCCAGCGGCAGATCGTCACGATTCATGCCGCAGCGTTGACCGGAACCCGCGCTCCTGCAAGGCAACTCACGAGTCCGGCGTGCCCGCGGGAGAATCGGGCTTTCAGATCCCCGGCCGCTCGCTGGCACCGCCGCCCGAGTTGAGGAAGCGGTAGTAAACTTCCAGCATCAGGATGCAGAGGGTGTTGCGGTAAACCTCATTTCCTGTCAAGCCGTGGCCATCGAATTTGGGCGCTTTCCACGAGCCATCCGGGTTCTGGTTGTTGAGGAGTTGGTCGCGGAAGAGGTCGTTGTAGGACTTCCAATAGCTGCCGCCCGCCTGCATCATGGCTTGGGATGCGTAATAGTGGCTGTAGAGGTCGGAGTCCGCGGTGTTCCAATCCAGTCCGAAGTTTTCCTTGATGAATTTAACTCCGTTGCGGGCCTCGGCTGATTTCCCCTTGCCCCACACCTGGTGGCAAAGGACGCCAACTCCTGTCAGCGCCGTCCTGCCGCCCGGGCCGTTGTAACCAAAGCTGCCGTTCTCGGCCTGGCACTTGGCGAGATATTGGAGGCCTTTTTTGACGGAGGAATCCATCCCCTTGTATTTGATGTGAGTGTGGCTGCACGCCTTCAGAGCCTGGAGTTGCCAGCCGACGACAGAGGTGTCGGTGTGACCGCCTTGGGTCGTGACATAACTGTAAGCCCAGCCGCCGTTCTCGTTCTGGTTGTCGATGATGAACTGGCCGGCCTTTTCGGTCACCTCCATCAGGTTGGGGATCTCCATTTTCAGCTCCTTGCAAAAGGTGGCGGCCTCACCCAAGGCGTAGGTGGCGATGGCGTGCTCGTAAACCCAACTGTTACCCGTGAAATTGCCGGCCATTTTGCCGTCGTTCTTCATGCCGAGATTGACCAGATAGACGATGCCGCGCATGCACGAGTCGCCGAACTCCTCGGACGCCGGAGTTTCGCAATGGCCGAAGTAGGCGAGCAGGGAGAAGCCGGTCATCGCCGCGCGGTTGCCGCCGCCCCAGGAGCCGTCGGGATTCTGGTTCGCTTTCAACCAGCGCAGGCCTTTCACGACGGCCTCGTCGCAAGCGGGGGTGCCGCCGTTTTCCTTGAGGCGGGCGAGGCGGTCGCCCTTCGAGCAGCGCTTGCGCATGTCTGGCGGAATCAGGCGAAAGAGCGGGCCGGTCCCGCCGCCGGGTGTCATCCCTCCGTTTTGCCAGCTGTCCTTGGTGAAACCGCTGCCCGCCTCGCCCGGACCTTTCGCGAGGGAGCCTGCGCCGATTCCTCCGAGCGAGGTCATCTGGACGACTTGCTCGGGCTCCGGAAGTGTCAGTCCGTTAGCCACGTCGCGGGCGGTGATCTGCGAGGGATTGGGCTGGATCATTTGCGCGCGTTGTTTGGTTTCCCGCAGCTCGGATGCCGGGGAACTTCCGGACCGGGTGGTGAAATCCACCTTTGGTTCTTCCTTGGGAATGACCTGGAACACCCAGATCACGCCGCCGGCGAGCAGGAAGAGGTGGAGGATCAGGGAGATCGACAAGGAGCCGCCGCCGAGTTTCTGCCAGAACCTCTGTTTGGGGATTGGGGCTGCGGGCGATGGATGGGAATCGAGGTGCGGGTTCATGGGAAACAAGGGTTGGATTCGGGCCTTCATGGTGAAGACCCGCCGCCGCCTTGTTTCTTGGAAAATACCCGGAATTATTTTTCCCGTGCCGCCAAGCCGCGGCGCTCGTCGATCATCAGGGTCAGCACCAGCCCGGCAAAAATGAAGCCGGCGAGCACCAGCAGCGCCGGCGCGGTTCCCATGTTGTCCTTCACCCAGGCGAAGGGGAAGGTGGTGATCGCCGACAGTTTCCACATCAACCCCCAGATCCCGAAGACCTCCGCCTCGCGGTTAGGCGGGGCGAGGTAACTGACGAACGCGCGGTTCGCCGAGCCCAGCGAGCCGAGCCCGAATCCTAGCAGGTTTCCGACCAGCCACAGCGGCCAGGTCGGATAGCCGCCGGCCGCGCCGCTCCGCGCGTGTGAGTCGTAAAGGTAGGCGTAAAATGCGAAGCCCAGCGCCGTCGCCAGCCAGATCACCAGGAAGATCAGCACCGAGCGCCGGTGGCCGAGCTTGTCCTGATAGAGCGTGGGGATGATCGTGCCGACGATTCCCGAGACGGTGATCACCGCGACGAAGACCACCAGATCGACCTGTTGGAAGCCGTATTCCACCGCCAGCTTGCTCGCGAAGAACACCACCACGCTCATGCCTGTGCCGTAGAACAACGACGCGATTAGCAGCAGCGCGAGGTCCCGGTAGCGCGCGGTTTCCCGGACCGTTTCCGCCAATCGCACGAATCCGGCGGTGAGCAGATTCCTCCCCGGATGCATGACGCGCGGCACCTGCGGCTCGTGCAGCCACAGTATCGTCGGAATCGTGAAGGCGAGGAACCATAGCCCGGAGAAGACGAAAAACGGCCGCCACGTGTCGGCGGATTCCAGCTTGAGCACGACCATCGCCCCGGCGGTCAGGATCAGTAACAGCAGCGCGGCGGCGTAGGCGCAGGCCCAGGAGAATCCGCTCACCCGCCCGACTTCGCTTTGTTTCGCGAGACCCGGCAGGAGGCTCGCGAGGAAATTCTCACCGATCGAGAACGCGAAGTTCGCCGGGACATAGAGCAGGACCGCCAGCCACATTTGTCCCGGCTGGATGAAGCCAAGTCCGCAGGTGAAAACCCCGCACATCAGGCCGGAGCCGACGAGGAAGCGCTTTTTCCAAGACCGCCCGTCCGCCGCCGCTCCGGCCAATGGCGACAGGATGGCCGTGAGCAACATGCTGCCGCCGTAGGTCAGCGCCCACACGCGGTCGTCGATGGCGTCGTTCCGGACGACCACTTGTGAGAAAAAGATCGAGAACAGCAGCGTGTTGATGATGAGCGTGAACGACTGGTTCGCGACGTCGAACGAGATCCATGACCACAACTGCCGCTGCTGCGGAAATCCATTGAGCGGGTAAAGGCGGCGGAGATTCATCTCGCCGGGTTATAGCGACTTGGACGGCCACTGCAAGGGTGACAGATCCGCGCGCTTCTGTCTTCATTCCGGCATGGCATTTGAAATCCATCCACGTCTCGCTTCCGGCGGCTTTGAAATCGGGCGGCTCGGCGGCTGCCGCCTGCTTTTGAAAAACAACGCGCTCTTTCCTTGGCTGCTACTCGTCCCCGAGGTCGAGGGCGTCGAGGACCTGCACCAGCTCCCGCCCGGCCAATACGAGGAGGTCATGCTCGCCATGCGCCGCGTGTCGGAATTCGTCGCCGGTTATTTCCATCCGGAAAAGCTCAACGTCGCGTGCATCGGCAACCAGGTTCGGCAGATGCACATCCACATCGTCGGCCGCTCGGCGGACGATCCCGCGTGGCCCGGCACCGTCTGGGCTTACGACGGAAAGCGGGATTACACCGAAGAGGAAGCCGAAAAGATCCGCTCGGCCGCCCGCGGGTTTCTCGGCCTGCCCTGAAATCCGTTTTCATTCTCCACTTGCCGGGGGCGGGGGAGTGGAATCATGCTCCGCGCCATGACTGAAGAAAACTCGCTTTGGAAAGGCAGCTCCTCCCAGTGGCTCAACCTCGGGCCATTCGCCGCCGCGCTCGTGGTCGCTGCTGGAATCATCATCGGTGGAGTCATTGCCGGACCAGCAGCTCCATTCGTCCTCGTCGCCCTCGTGCTGCCTGCTGTCTATCTGATTTGGCGCTACCTCGTCGTCCGCACGCAGGTTTTCGAGCTCACCAGCGAGCGGTTGCGCCTCACCCGCGGCGTCATCAACCAGAAGATCGACGAAATCGAACTCTATCGGGTCAAGGACTCGCAGATGGTCCGCTCGTGGTGGATGCGTCTCACCGGCCTCGCGTCCATCGTGATGGAAACGTCCGACCGCACCCTGCCGAACCTCGTCATCCCCGCCATCCACGGCGGCGAGCAAGTCCGCGAGCTGCTCCGCAAGCACGTCGAGCTCGAGCGCGACCGCAAGCGCGTCCGCGAGATGGACTTCGACGAGCACGGCGACGACGCGCCATAGGTCCCATAGGTCCCATAGGTCCCATTCTCAAACCAGCGCCGGGTCCGCGCCGATCATGCCGACGAGGCTCTCCCGGTAAGCCGTCGAGCTGACGTGAGCGAGCGTGTCCTTCGCCTTGGCGATGCGTTCCTCGAACTTGAGGCGCTTGAGCTCGCTCTGATAGTTCGGCTTGGTGATGAAGCCTTCCAGATAGGCGAGGTGGCGTTGCCAGAGCGCCTGGTCCACGCCGGCCTTGGCGTCGAGACGCGCCTGATACCAGT
>JBFZFJ010000045.1:0-7908 GCA_041306405.1 Verrucomicrobiales bacterium
CATCGTCACCTTGCGCCAGCTCCTCCACCAAGGCCGCACGCTCGTCTGGGTGACCCATCATCCCGGAGAAATCCCGCCCGAGATCGACCGCGTGGTCCTCCTCAAAGACGGCCGCATCTTCGCCGACGGGCGGAAGCGCGATGTCCTCACCGCAAAAGTGCTCGCCCGGTTATACGACGTGGACCTCAAGGTCCGCTGGTCCGGCGGCTGGTGCGACGTGCGCTTCCAGTGATTTCTCGCGGTGCGGGATCCCGCTCAAGGTTGGAAATACGGGTTGTAAGTCCCGAGGCGGCGATCCTAGGCTCTCCGCTGCCGCCAAGAAGACGGCAATTTTCCATGATCATCATCATCAAAATCGCCCTCGCGCTCTTTCTCATCGGCTGGTCCGGGCTCGGGCTTTGGATGCTGGTAAAATACGACCAGCTCTTCGGCTATCACCCGGATGATCCGGCCGAGTCGTCGGGCGCGCGGGCACTGAACGTGACGCAGGTCTCCTCCGTCTGGTTCGGATTCTTCGCGGTGGCGTTTTATTTCCTGATCCGCTGAGGACCGGCGGTCAGGCGGGCGAGCGTCCGTTTTTGATCCGGTGGAGCGCCACCGGCACGATGAAGATCAACAGCGTGAGCGCGGAGGTGCCCATGTCGAAATAGTGGCTGGCGAGAAAGCCGTGGATGGCGTCTCCCGCCGAGGACAGCACTTGGGACTTGGAGGCGAGAAAGCCGTGGAATTCGTGGCCTTTCTCGAGGAAATGACGGGGCACGCTGAGGACGAGTTTCACCCCGAGCACGGCGATGACGATGAACGCGCAGGTCTCCAGGAAATGATAGCGCTGCATGAGTTTCACGAAGCCCTGGGCCGCGAACCGCATGGCCAGGATGCCGAGGAAAACCCCGGTGCAGACGAGCACCAGCTTCGAGGGCATCGGGTAGTTTTTCACGTAGGCGATCGCCGCGACGACGTTGTCGATGGAGAACGCGAGGTCCATGATTTCCACCGCGACGACGGTGGCCCAGAACGGCCCTAACAATCCAATCGTGCTGCGGTAGAGGAAATTGCCTTCCGTTTCGACGGCTTCCACGCCTTCCTCGATGACCGATTCGTGTTTCGAAAAATGGCTCCACGCGAGCCACAGCAGGTAGAGTCCGCCAAGCGGCTCCAGCCACCAGATGGTGATGAGCCACGCGGCAAGCGCGAGGCAGAGTCCGCGGAACGCGTAGGCGCCGATGATGCCGTATTTCAGCGCCTTGCCGCGCTGGTGTTCCGGAAGGCGCATCACCATTGTCGCGAGCACCGCGGCATTGTCCACGGACAGCACCCCCTCGATGATGATGAGAATGAGCACCACCATGAGGCCGGCGGCGGGGTCGGGTCCGAGAATGTTGTAGGTCCAATCCATGCGTTTTCGGGCGCAAGCTGGGCGAGGCCCCTGCCGCTGGCAACGGCAATTTGCCTCCGGGCGGGGAATTCCGTGCTGATTTCATGGCGATTGATTGCCGCCCTTGCGCCCGTCCCGTCGACCGTTTAGGACTTCATAAACAAATTTTCCCCATGGCTGCTGACTATACCGAAGACGACATCAAATCCCTCGACTGGCGCGAACACATCCGCATGCGCCCAGGCATGTACATCGGCAAGCTCGGCGACGGCTCCTCGCCGGACGACGGCCTCTACATCCTGCTCAAGGAAGCGGTGGATAACTCCATCGACGAGCACATCATGGGCCACGGCAAGGAAGTCCGCGTGGACATCGACGAGCAAGGCCGCGTGGAAGTGCGCGACTTCGGCCGCGGGATTCCGCTCGGAAAACTTTTCGACTGCGCCGCCCAGATCAACACCGGCGCGAAGTATGACAGCGAGGCGTTCAAGAAATCCGTCGGCCTCAACGGCGTCGGCATCAAGGCGGTCAACGCGCTCTCCGACTTTTTTGAAATCCAGTCGTGGCGGGACAACCAGACCAAGGCGCTCGAATTCTCGAAAGGCCAGCTCACCGTGGACATGAAAAACCCGCGGCGCGACGAGGCGCCGAACGGCACCCGCCTCGCCTTCGAGCTCGACCGCACGATTTTCCCGCCCAAGGCGAAATACAAGGAGCAGTTCGTCGAGAAGATGTGCCGCTACTATTCCTACCTGAACCCGGCGCTCACCATCAATTTCAACGGCAAGAAGTTCCGCTCGAAGGACGGCCTCCTGGATCTGCTGCGCGAGGAAATGGAAAACGAAGCGCTCTATCCGCCGATCCATCTCGTCGGCAAGGACATCGAGATCGCCTTCACCCACACGCCGGAAAGCGGCGAGGAATACTATACCTTCGTCAACGGCCAGAACACCTCGCAGGGCGGCACCCACCTCGCCGCCTTCCGCGAGGCGCTGGTCCAGGTGATCCGCGGTTTCTATAAGAAACAATACGAGCCGTCCGACATCCGCGCCGGCATCGAGGCCGCCGTCTGCGTGCGGATCATCGAGCCGGTGTTCGAGTCGCAGACCAAGACCAAGCTCGGTTCCGCCACCATCGAGCCCGGCGGTGAATCGTTGCGCACGTTCATCGGGAATTTCCTCAAGACCAACCTCGACAACTACCTGCACAAACACCCGCAGGTCGCCGAGGCGATCCAGAAGCGCATCCTCTCCGCCGAGCGCGAGCGCAAGGACCTCAAGGGAATCCAGAAACTCGCCCGCGAGCGCTCGAAGCAGGCGAAGGTGCATAACAAGAAACTCCGCGACTGCCGCGTCCGCTACGACAGCAAGCACAAGCGCCGCGAGGAATCCACCCTCTTCATCACCGAGGGCGACTCCGCCTCCGGTTCCATCACCAAGAGCCGCGACGTGGAGACGCAGGCGGTTTTCTCGCTCCGTGGCAAGCCGCTCAACACCTACAGCCTGCCGCGCAAGATCGTGTATGAAAACGAGGAGTTCGCCCTGCTCCAGGCCGCGCTCAATATCGAGGACGGCATCGAATACCTGCGCTATAACAAAGTCGTCATCGCCACCGATGCCGACGTGGACGGCATGCATATCCGGCTATTACTGCTCACCTTCTTCCTCCAGTTTTTCCCGGAAATGATCCGCGACGGACATCTCTACATTCTCCAAACCCCACTCTTCCGCGTCCGCAACAAGAAGGAAACCATCTACTGTTACGACGACAACGAGCGCCAGAAAGCCTTGGCGAAACTCGGCAAGGCCGCCGAGATCACGCGCTTCAAGGGTCTCGGTGAAATCTCGCCCGACGAGTTCAGCTTCATGATCGGCCCGGACATGCGCCTCGACCACGTCGAGTATGAAGAGGGCAAAGGAGTGAAGGAACTGCTAGCCTTCTACATGGGCAAGAACACACCCGACCGCCAGGATTTCATCATCGAGAACCTCCGCGAGGACGTGGATAAACAGATTGAAGCGGTCGCGTGATTTGAATTTATCGCGCACGGCGTCAGCGGTGTGTGACGTTTCCGTCAATATTGATATCTCGTCACTCATGCCCGGCGAGGTGATTGTCCATGTCCTTGGCAATGGAGCTTTTCCTCATCGATGCGATCGGCCCGTTTTTTCGCGGCTGCGGCCGGATGCGGGTCAACTGGTCCAAGATTCCTTTCATGGACTTGCTCGATGCGAGTCCGGACGACTGGGCGGCGATCGGGGAAGAGCTTCGGGAATTCGCGCGGCAGGTCTCCGCGCAAGGATACAACGCGGTTACGTTGGATGATCTGGCGCACCTCGCGCCTCATCCGCTGCACGAACCGGAGGTGGCGGATCGGATTGATTTCCTGCGCGGAAAATTCACCGGATTCTTCGACATGCTGCACGGCAAGGACTTGATTTTCCGGACATGGACGGTGGGCGCCCACCGCATCGGCGATCTAATCTGGCATCGCGGCACGCTGGAAAAGACGCTGGAGGGTCTCGACTCCCCGAATCTAATTGTTTCAATGAAACACGGAGAGGGTGATTTCTTCCGCTATCTCCCGCTCAACCGGGCGTTCTTCCGGGCGTTCTTCCGGGTGAAAAAACGCAAGCTGTTGGAACTGCAGGCCCGGCGGGAATATGAGGGAGCAGGCGAGTATCCGTCGTTCATCGGCTGGGATTGCGAAGGCTTCGCGCGGGAACTCTCACAAGTGGAAAACGTCGTGGGAATTTCGGTGTGGTGTCAGACTGGTGGCTGGCATCGTTTCCGGCGGCGCGCCTATCTGGAAGCCGATGGCCGGGACATCTGGATCCGGCTCAACACCGAGGCGGCCATCACCGTCTTCCGACATGGCAAACCGGCGGATTCCGCCGTGGAAAGCCTCCTCGGTCCGGAGCGGGCGTTCGCGGCATTGGAGCTTCTCGATCACGCCGACACAGTGATTCGAGAGCTTCTCTACATCCGTGACTTCGCCCGGCAGAAGCTGTTTTTCCGGCGCGTCCGCATTCCGCCGTTGCTGCATGTTTATTGGGACTCGCTTTTCATCAATCACGGCGTGCGCAAGGTGATGCGTATTTTTTGTTAGCGATCCGGAAGCCGCCTTGTCGGGTGGTGAGGCGGCCGCGGCCTTGTTCCCGCGGATGATCTCCCTGGCGCGCGAAGCCGGACTTCCGGCGGACGACATCGAGCACATGGGCGACTTCTTCCATCTCGTCCAGCTGGCGCGCCGCTATTATTTCCTGCAGTTTGACGAATCCGTCGCCGGGCGGATCCGCGCCGGGAAGGCCGCTTACAAGTTGCGTTGGCCCAAGGAAAAACGCCAGCGCTACCGGATCAAGGTGTCCTTCGAGCCATTTCCCGTGAAACGACGCATCCTTGCGATGGCGGCAGGAGTTCTGCTGCGGCGCAAGCGCGACTACCGCTGGGTGGACCGGGTTTTCATCCTCTCTCTATCCGGGATTGTCTTTCGCGCCCTGCGCCCGAGCGATCCCGCCGCGATGCCCAAGTTCCTCCGCAAGTCCGCGATGGGGGTGGACGTGCTTTTCAAATAGAAAGAGTTTAGATCATGCAAGCGGATTGCAGGGAAGTCTGCTCCGCCAGCGGTTCCGGCTGTCCGTCGCGCCTCAGGCTCTCGATGAACCCGGCATACCGCACCAGTTCCATCCGTCCGTCGTGATGCTCGATGATGGCCGTGAGGCTTTCCACCCAGTCGCCCGAGTTGAGATAGTGGATCGCGCCCACTTGTTTGTCTTCGGGCGTGTGGATGTGACCGCAGATGATGCCGTCGCATTTCCGATGGCGGGCCAGTTCCTGGAGCAGTTCCTCGTAGCGGTCCACGAAGCTAACAGCGGACTTGACCTTGGCCTTCACGCGCTTGCTGAGGGAGAAATAATCCTTGCCGCGCCATGCCCGGTAGTGGTTGTAAAAGCGGTTCACGCGAAGCAGGAAATCGTAGCCCACCGCCCCGAGTGAGGCGAGCCACTTGTGGTTGGTGGAGACGCTGTCGAAGCCGTCGCCGTGCACGATGAGGTAACGTTTTTCCGCCGCCGTGACATGAATGTGTTCCTTGGTCAGGCGGATCCTGCCGAAGGCCATCGGCAGGAAACGCTCGAGGATCTCATCATGATTCCCGCGCAGATAGATCACCTCGGTGTGGTCCTGCTCGGTCATCTTGATCACCTTGCGGATCACACGGCTGTGGCGCGATGTCCAGCGTCCGCCGCGTTTCAGCGCCCAGCCGTCGATGATGTCGCCGTTAAGGACCAGCTTGCGGCACTTGATGTGTTTGAGGAATTCCACGACTTCATCCGCCTTGCTATCAGGTGTGCCCAGGTGGATGTCCGAGAGGAACACCGTGCGACAGGAAAACTTGGGGCGCTTGGATTTCTTTTTCACGGCCACTGGGATTTCCTCAGCGGTTCCCGAAATCTCGGCGAGCCTGCGTGCGAATTCCTCCACCACTTGGTCCCATCCGAGGGATTCAGCAGTTTCCCGGGCGGCTTCCCGCAGCTTGTCGTCGGTCCGTAGTGAAAGCGCGTTCACCGCGAGACGGATGAATTCCGCGGAGTCGCCCTTGACGGCCTTGAGTCCGTTTTCGCCCGCCCGCACGTGCAGAGCCGAGCCTGCGTAGTCATAGCTCACCGTGGCGAGGCCGCTGGCCATCGCTTCCAACAGCACGTTGCCGAAGGTTTCAGTTTCGCTAGGAAAGACCAGCACGTCCGCGGAGGCGTAGTGTTTGGCGAGTTCCTCGCCGGTTTGCACACCGGAAAAACAAACCCACGGGAATTTCACGGCGAGTTTTTCACGCAAGGGACCGTCGCCGACCACCACGCACCTCACGTCCGGGAAGACCTGGCGCATTTGCTCGAAGGTCTTCATCGCCAACTCGAAGTTCTTCTCTACCGCCACCCGGCCGACCATCACCGCGACCGGCGTGGCCGCCCGTGCGCCCCAGTGGGCGCGGAGGGATTCACAGCGTTTCCCGGGGGCGAACAAATCCGTATCCACGCCACGTTCTAGCAGATGGACGTTTTCAAAGCCCTCGTTGCCGAGTCGTTCCACCATGTCCCGCGAGGGCGTCAGCGTGCAATCCGCGCGCTGATGGAAATTTTTCAGATAGGCCATCGCCATCGGGTGGAATCCGCCCATGCCGTATTGCGCCATGTATTGGTGGAAGTTCGTGTGGAATCCGGAGGCCACCGGGATGCCCAGCGCGTTGGCGGCCTTGAGCGCGGACTTTCCTAACGGGCTTTCCGTGGCGACGTAGATCGCGTCCGGGCGTCTCTTCAACCAGCGGGCTTTGAGCTCGAAAGGTTTCGGCAGGCCCACGCGCACTTCCTTGTATCCGGGAAGCGGGACGGCGGCGACGCAGGTTTCTCCCGCTTTGGCCGAGGCTCCGGTGTGAATCACATGCACCCGGTGTCCCTGCTGGCGCAGGCCGTCAGTCAGGCGTCCCAAGGTCATCGCGACTCCGTTCACATCGGGAGAGAAGGTATCCGTCACAATATCGATTTTCATGATGGTTTGGATGGAATGATTGTAAGCGATCCCAGCCAACAGGATCTCCGTCCAACCGGCGCAACTGTTTTTTGGGTCAATTTCGTCACAATTTGCGGAACCATGATTTCAAAAATAAAACCCCGCCCGGACGAGCCGGGCGGGGTTTCGGTGGTGAGTGAGGAGCGGTCAGGCGATCACTGGGGGAGAATGATTCGATAGAACTCCTTGTTTTCGACTTTCGGGAAGCTCGCTTCGAGATCCGCATCGGCGGGTTCCCAGCCACCGAGGGTGGTGGATTTCTGAAGCGGCAGGGTGAGCGTGACGTTCGCGCCACTCGCCTGGATGAGCAGGTTCCCGGTGCCGCGCAGGTCCTGGATGGAACCGGCGGTGTAGAGGCTGAAGGCGGAGGGGTTCGAGGTCACGTCGGCCTGTCCCGCCGTGCGCGTCGCCCCCACGGCCGAAGCCAGTTCCGGCTGGGTGAGCATCAAGCTCGGGCTGCGGCCGATGGCGAGCATGCCGGGCGAGAACGCGTTGAGCGTGAGGACTTCACCCGCGGTGTAAGGCAGGACCGTGTCGCTGCGGACGGCCGTGCGCTGGATCCGGAGGTCCAGTGCGGCGGCGGTGTCTGCGGTGTTGTAAGCGGTGCCGGCCGTCGGGTGCTTCGAGCTGAAGTAGGCGGCGAGCGTCGCTTGTTCACCCACGGCATTTCCCGGGAGCTGAGGAGCGGCGGTGAAGTCAGTGCTTTCGTCAAGCGCGGGTCCGAGCGTGTTGTCCGCTAGAATATAGCGGAAATTCTCGCCGTTGGCCTTCACGGGATAATCGTCACCGTTGTTGGCGAGGAAATTCAGCGTCACCACCTGGATTGTGGCCGGTGCGTTCGAAACGATGGCTCCGTTTTGATAGATCGCGGCGGATGGCAGACCGTCCTCGCCGATGAGCGAGATGGTGAGGATGCGGCTGTTGGCCGGAAGCGACGAGTCCCAGGCGAAGGCGACTCCGCCGACCTGCGG
>JBFZFJ010000046.1:0-2550 GCA_041306405.1 Verrucomicrobiales bacterium
GACCGGAGGGCGGGGAAAAGGGGGTTGCCGCGATGCGGCGCGCCTCGGAAAGCCCGCCGCAATGGGTGATGTCCGGTTGCAAGACCGAGCACGCGCGTTTCTCCAACACCTCGCGGAAGGCGTGCTGCGTGACGAGCCGCTCGCCGGTGGCGATGGGGATTTCGATTCGTTCGATCTTCATGGGGGTCGGGGAAAACTCAGGACGCGTGTTTATGGCCGGGATTCCCGTCGTGCGCCATGAAGCAACGACGGGATTTTGATGAAGAAATCCGACTTTTCGCGGCTTCATGGCTCCACAAACCCGCGCACCTGGCGGACGCGGCGGTAGCTGGCGGGGGGGACGCCGAAGCGGCGCTTGAAGGTGCGGGAGAAATGGAAGGGGCAATCGAAGCCGCAGAGTCCGGCGGTTTTCTCGACCGTGGCGTCCGGGTCGGCCAGCAGGCGAGTGGCTCGCTGGAGCCGCGCCTCGATGAGCCATGCCTTCGGCGACATGCCGGTGTGCGCCTTGAACAGGCGGGCGAAGTAATCCGCGTTGAGCCCGCAGGCACCCGCCCAATCCACGATGGTGACGTTGTCGCCGAGGCGTTTCTGGATCCAGCCCTGCGCGGTGAGCACGTGATGGACGGTTTCCGGTTTCCCCCCCGCCGCGCCGGGTGCCGGGCGGACGGCTTCCTGCAACTCCGCGAGCCACTGGAAGATCGCGCCGGTGGCGTGGAAATTCCGCCACCGGCTTTCCGATTCCAAAGCGGTGAGGACGGCGGCGAACATTTTCTCGTAGGATTTCCCGTCCTTCAGGCGGGAATGGCGCGGGTAGGCGTGCCGCAGCAGCACGTTCGCGGTGTCATCGCGGCCCAGCGAGAGGCAGGCGGAGAGGCTGGTGTGCGGCTTGGCCGGATCGTGGCTGGCGGAGAACACGTCGCCGCCGCGCAGCACGGCCAGCTCTCCAGACTCGAGAGGAACCGGCACGCCGTTGATCACCAGTTCGCAGGAGCCGCTCTCGACGTAGAAAAAGCAGATCAGGTCGGAGGCGAGCCGGGACGGCTCGATGCTCCAGTCCGGATCCTCGCACCAGCGCCCGAACCACTTCACGCGCAGCCCGAGCGAGGTCTCGAACCTCGGCGTCCAGTCATGGTGGTAGGGAAGATCGGTCATGCGCGGATCATGATCCGTTCTTTCCGGCGAAGTCGAACAAGTAAAGCACCACTCCCGCGTGGCAGCTGCACCACCATTGGCTGTAATGGAAGGTCGCTTCGTCTTCCTTCATTCTCTATTCCTTGTTCACGGTCAGCCGGACCTTCAATAGGCCGACATTATGGTATTTCCAACCTTTGGATGATTCGCCTGCGGCGGGTCGTCGGTGTCCCGTGTAGAACAGCGTGAACGTCCCATCGGCCTCTTCCACCAATCCCAAGGGTGTCCGGATATCTTTAACCCAGAGCTTCGTGCAGTCCACATCCAGTTGCTTCGCGGCCGACCAGTGCACTCCATCGACCGAATCCGCGTAGCCGATCAGGTGGCCGTTCGCTGCGTAACCTTCCTCCGGTTGGTTTTTCAACGTATCGAAAACGGCCACATAACGCCCGCTCTTAAGCCGGGTCACGACGGGATTCTCCGTTCCCAGGACGCCACTCAAAGTTACCGGATTCAGAGTCGTCTCCCGTTTCCACGGCCCAGCGAGGCGCTCCGCCGAGAGCAGGCCGGCACTCCACCAGGTACGATGATCGGCACTGCCGTAGAAGGCCATCCACTTGCCGTTCACGGGATAGGGAAAGATCGAATGGCACCCGGCGATCCCCTCCCATTTGGGATCACCTTCCAGGATGCATTCCGCATCCACCCATGGCCCATGGATTCCCTGCCTGCCTTTGGTGCTGGAGACGGCGCGCCAGATCCGGCCAAAGTCCCCGGGAGTAAAGGAGACGTGAAAAACATTCCACCGGCCCTCCTCCTCGTTGTAAACCGGCATCGGTGCCCACAGCGCACTGCGGATCTCCTTGGGATCCGTGCTGGCGCTGGATTCGAACATCGTGTCGCGGCGTCTCCATGCCTTGCCGTCCGGGCTGGTCCAGTGCGCCAGCATCATCTTGTCATGCACGGGATCGGCCACCATTTCGGAGGTGAACAGGTGGTAGACGCCGTCGAGCTTGAGCACGCAGCCGCCTTCAAAGCCGTATTTGTTGTGCTCGGTGCCCGGCATCCCTTTGGCGATCACCGGTTTCTCCACTGCTTCGATGACGCTCAACGTGATGCCGCAGGGCGGTTCCTTTTGGGTGAACTGGGAAAGCTTACTGTTTTGCGCCCACGCCATCCCACTGATTAAAAGAATGGCTGTCGTTTGGATTATGGTTCTTGTTTTCATAGTTGTTTTCATAGTTGTTTTCATAGTTGTTTTCATAGTTGTTTGAACAGTGCGTGAACAGAGCGGTCAGATGAACACATGATCACCAGGAATTCCGCCGGGTTGTATCCGTGGTCGAAGGATCTCGAAGCGTCCTCCGACGTGCGCCTTAGGGAACGTGAGGGGTTTGCGATGCTGTTGGGCTGGCTGGA
>JBFZFJ010000047.1:0-10017 GCA_041306405.1 Verrucomicrobiales bacterium
CGGCCCCACGCCCGTGCATCACCCCGGCCCGCCCATCCTGTTTCGCAACGACACAGTGAACGCGAACCACTGGCTCTCCATCCGCCTAGCAGGGACGGCGGCACCGCATCACCGCCATGGCATCGGCTCGCGTGTTTACACCACCGTCGGCACCGTGACGCAGATGCGGGAGCTGAATGCTTCGAGTGGTTACCTCGGCCACGGGCCGGAACGGATCGCCCGCTTCGGACTCGGCACCGCCACTGAGGCCGACGTCGTCCGCGCGGTCTGGACCAACGGCGACGAAACCGAAATCCGCAACGTGACCCCGGACCGGGAACTCACACTTTCCAGCCCGCAGGCAAGCCTCTCGCAAAGAACCGTCGATCCCGGCGAATCGTTCACTGCGGAAATCGCCGCCGCAAGCCTGCCGCCGGGCGCGACGGCGGAGTGGTCCGTCAACGGCCAGACTTACGGAAATCCCGCCACCATCACCCTCTACGCTGCTGGAACCTATCAGGTGCGCGTGACCCTTTCCGACGGCACCGCCCTCCTCCGCACCGAGACGCTGATCGTCACCGTGCGCGCCCCCGACCTGGGAGGAAAGAACGTGGCGCGCCTCTGGAACGAGGAGAACCTCGCCGCCATCCGCGTGGATACCCCCAAGCCCACCGTGCATGCCCGCAATTTGTTCCATACCTCAGTCGGCATGTGGGATGCATGGGCCGCTTACGATTCCCAAGCGCTCGGCGTGCTCCACCATGAAAAGGCCAGCGCCGCCGACATCGAGGCCGCGCGCAACGAGGCGATCAGTTACGCCGCCTTCCGCATCCTCAGCGCCCGCTACGCCGGGTCGGTGAATGCCAGCACCACCCTTGCTTTCCTCAATCTTCGCCTCGCGGGCCTCGGCTACGATCCCGCCATCACCACTGTCATCGGCAACAGCCCCGCGGCGCTTGGCAACCGCGTCGCCCAGACCGTCCTTGGCTACGCCTCCAACGACGGAGCGAGCAACCCCGCCAGCTTCATGGGCGGAAGCTACGCGCCCGTGAACAGCCCGCTGCCCGTGGATGAATCCGGCACCGTGATGAATTTCCCCAATCTCTGGCAGCCGCTGCTTTTCAAAATGGCAACCACCCAGAACGGCCAAACGGCGGACCTCATCCAGTCCTTCATCGGCTCGAACTGGGGCGCGGTGCGGCCGTTCGCCCTCGCCTCGCTGGCGGGCGGCCATCTCCATCTCGATCCCGGACCACCGCCCGCACTCGGCGGGGACACCGACCAGCTTTTCAAACAGGGTGCCGTGGACGTGATCGCCGCCAGCAGCCAGATGGACCCGGCGGACGGCGAACTCATCGACATCTCGCCCGCCGCTCGCGGCAACAGCACGCTCGGCACCAACAACGGCAGCGGCCGCCCGCTCAACCCCGCCACCGGCCAGCCCTACCCGCCGAACCTCGTCAAACGCGCGGATTTCGCCCGCGTGCTCGCCGAGTATTGGGCGGATGGCCCGTCATCCGAAACGCCCCCCGGCCACTGGAATTCGCTGGCCAACAAAGTCTCCGACTCCCCCGGATTCCTGCGGAAAATCGGCGGCGGCGGCCCCACCCTCGACCCGCTGGAGTGGGATGTGAAACTCTACCTCGCCCTCAACGGCGCGGTGCACGACGCCGCCATTTGCGCCTGGGGCTGCAAGCGGGTTTACAACTCCTCCCGCCCGATCAGCGCCATCCGCCACATGGGCGGGCGCGGCCAATCGTCCGACCCCGGCGGCCCTTCCTATGACCCGCAGGGACTCCCGCTCGTGGCCGGCTCGGTCGAGCTCATCACCGCCAGTTCCACCGCTCCCGGCGAGCGCCACGCCCACCTCGCCGACCATCCGGGGGAAATCGCCATCCGGGCGTGGACCGCGAAAATCCTGCCCGCCGGCGTGCATTGGATTCGCGCCGTGGACTGGCTGCCCTATCAGAAAGACACCTTCGTCACCCCGGCCTTTCCGGGCTTTGTCTCCGGCCACAGCACCTTCAGCCGCGCCGCCGCCGAGGTCATGGTGAGATTCACCGGCAGCGAGTATTTCCCCGGCGGCCTCTCCACCTTCACCGCCTCCCGGAATGTTTTTCTCAAGACCGACACTGGCCCGAGCGACGACATCGTCCTGCAGTGGGCGACCTACTACGACGCCGCCGACCAAGCCGGCCTCTCGCGGATCTACGGCGGCATCCACGTGCCCGCCGACGACGGGCCGGGACGCGTCATCGGCTCGCAGTGCGGCATCCTGTCATGGAACCTCGCCCTGAAATACTACGACGGCAGCATCGCCAGCGAACCCTTCTCGGCCCGCTTGCAGAACGACAGTTCCGGCGGCTTCCAGCTCGACTGGAATGCCACCCGCGGCGCGTTCTACCAAGTCCAGACCTCGGACGACCTGACGAGCGGGTTCACCGATCACGGGGAAGTGATCTGGGCAGGCGAATCGAGGGAAGCCATCCTCCTCCCCGCCCCACAGCCCGGTGTGACGCAGAAATTTTTCCGGGTCCGCCGCGTGGTGGGTGAGCCTTGACTGCCCCTGCGCCTAAACCTCCCCGTAGCGCGTGAGGATTTGCAAAATAAGGAGGAGGGACCTTATTGTCCCTTCTTCCGCTGACGGGACGATGAAAACAACCCCCATTTCCCCGCCCTCCAGTCTATGCCGCCTACTTCGCTGAAGCTACGAAGGCCAAGAAGGCTTCCTCCTTCGCTAAAGCTACGGCGGACAAGACGACAGGCAGGCCGGGCCGACGCATTGGCTCTTTCAGGGGCCTTCCGCGAAAGCAAATTCCTTGCAGTTTGATGCCGAGAGCGCTAGATTCGGTTACCAAGCCGGAATTGTCTCGGCGTCATTCCCGTGCGTTTTTTGAACTGCTGGGTGAAGGCGCTTTGGTCGCAGAAGCCGTGATTGAGGGCGATGTCGATGATGGGGGCGCTGGTCTGGGCCAGGGCCTCGGCGGTGGATTGGATGCGGGTGCGCAGGACGAGTTCGTAGGGCGAAATGCCGAGCGTTTTCTGCACTTGGCGGTTCAGGTGGCGTTCGGAGACTCCGGCGGCGCGGGCCAGATCGGTGGTGGTGATGTGGGTTTTGCAATGCTGCCGCGCGTATTGGATGGCGGCGGCAACTTCGCGCACATCGTGGTGCCTCATGCGCTCGCCATCCCGGCGGATGATGCCGACGACGCCGATGATTTCCCCGCTCTTGTCGCGCAGCGGCAGCTTGGTGGTGAGAAACCAATCGAGGTGGTGTTGCTCGTCATACCAGAGTTCGAGGCGGTCGATGATGGGTTTGCCGCTGGTGATGACCTTCTGATCGTCCTCGCGATAGGCTTTGGCGACTTCCGCCGGGAAAAAATCCTCAGCCAGCGCACCCACCAGCTCCTGTTCGTTTTTGACGCCGTAGCGTCTGAGGATGGCGCGGTTCGCGGTGATGTGGCGGCCTTCCGCGTCTTTCACGAAAAAGAACACGCCGGGGATGTGTTCGAACAGCTCGCGCAAAGTCTGCGAACCTTCCATGCGGGCGAAGAAATCGGCTTGGATGCGCACTGCGGTCATAGCTGGATTTCAACAAACATTGGCAAGCCTTCACAAGAAAAGACGGCAGGAAAACTGTAGAACTTTGCCTTCCATTTCATGAGCACGCCAAAAATCAACATCGCCGTCGTCGGACTCGGGTTCGGAGCCGAGTTCATCCCCATCTGGCAAAAACACCCGCACACGAACTGCTACGCCATCTGCCAGCGCAACGCCGACAAGCTCAACGAATGCGGCGATTACTGGGGCGTCGAAAGACGCCACACCAGCTTCGATGAACTGCTCCGAGACCCGAACGTGGACGCCGTTCACATCAACTCGCCCATCCCGAATCACGGCGAGCAATCCATCGCCGCGCTGAAAGCCGGAAAACACGTCGCCTGCACCGTTCCGATGGCCACCACCATCGATGAGTGCCTGGAAATCATCCGCCTCACCGAGCAGACCGGCCTGACCTACATGATGATGGAAACCGTGGTCTATGCCCGCGAGTATTTGTTCATGAAGCAACTGCGGGACAGCGGCGAGTTGGGGAAAATCCAATACGTGCAGGCCAGCCATCAGCAGGACATGGACGGTTGGCCGAACTATTGGCCAGGCCTGCCGCCGATGCACTACGCGACGCACTGCGTCGGTCCCGCGCTTGGTCTCGCGGGCGGCGATGCGGAGTATGTGAGCTGCTTCGGTTCCGGCACGATCCGGCAGGAACTGATCGCCCATTACGGTTCGCCCTTCGCCGTGGAAACCGCGCATATCAAGGTGCGCGGCACCGATCTCAGCGCCCGCGTGATCCGCAGCCTCTTCGACACCGCGCGGCAATATCGCGAGAGCATCGATATCTATGGCGACAAAAAATCCGTCGAGTGGCCGCTCATCGAGCATCGTCCGCTCGTGCTCCACACCGCGAAGAAACCCGAGCCGGAAATCCCCAGCGAGATCCCCTGCCCCGACTTCGCCGATCGCCTCCCTGAAGCCATCCGCCGCTACACCACGAAGGGCGTTTATGACAACGACGAGAGCACGCATCTCAGCTTCACGCAGGGCGCGGGCCACGGCGGCAGCCATCCGCACCTCGCCCATGAGTTCGCGATGGCAGTGGTGGAAAAACGCCAGCCCTTCCCCAATGCCCGCCAAAGCGCGAACTGGACCTGCACCGGCATCCTCGCCCATCAAAGCGCCCTCGAAGGCGGCGCGATCAAACACTTGCCAGAGGAAACTCTCAGCTAACGTGAGTCCACGCTTCCGGGAAATAAAAAGAATTCAACCACTGATTTCACTGATTACACAGATGAAGAATGTAAGTTGAAGAAGGAAAGCAGGCGAAACCCACGTCTTCAAAAATCAGTGACTCAGTGAAATCAGTGGTCAACATTCCGCATACTTCCTCCCTCTCGCTGCTCTCGCCATGAAACAAACCATCACCTGCGTCTTCGCCGCGCTGCTTGCTGTCGCGCACGGGCAGACGGACAATCTGTTGCCGAACCCCTCGTTTGAAACGAACTCCGCCAGCGGTGTGGAAGGCTGGCTTTCCCGGGCGTGGACGGGCGGCGATGAAGCGCGGCATGAAGTGTTAGCCACCGGCCGAAACGGCGGGCAGTGCGTGAGCATCCGCTCGGCGAATGGAGCGGATGCCGCATGGACGGCGAAGGTCAATGCGCTGCAAGGCAAGACTTACGAGTTGTCCGGCTGGATCAAAACGGACGGTTTGAAGGGTGCCATCGGGGCATTGCTGAACATTCAAAACACCTCGGTAAAGACCACTGCCGTGACGGGAACTTCCGATTGGAGACGGGTCGGCGCGGTGTTTGTGGCCGACCGGCCCGAGCTGGAAATCAACTGCCTCTTCGGCGGTTGGGGAAACGCGACGGGGCAGGCTTGGTTTGACGAAATCACTTTCCGGGAACTCAGCGAAGACGAGTTGGCGAAACCCAAAGCTGGTGGCTTTCCCGGACTGAATGGTCTCGTCGCCGAGCCGCTGATGGACGTTTCAAAAGAACTTCCACGGCGGCTGATGAGCGTGGGTGTGGATGATCGCGGCAAGGTTTTCGTGACGGAAACCGTGCGGCAGATGAAAGAGGATATCAGTCTCTTGCAGTCCAACTTTCTCCACGAGGCGGACATGGCTTTGACGACGGTGGCGGAAAAGGAAGCATGGATTCTCAAGAACTTCTCGCCGCAGATCGCCGCCGCTCAGGGCGTGCAGGATTTCAACAAAGACGGTGTGGTCGATGTGAAGGATCTGACCGTGCGCAGTGAGAAAATTTTCACGCTGAATGATGCGAACAAAGACGGCTTGTTCGATGAAGCGACTTTGTTTGCCGAAGGCTTCAACAGCGTCACGACCGGCGTCGCTCACAGCGTCGCGCCCATCGGCGATGCGGTGTATGCGACGATCCTGCCCGACGTTTGGAAACTCCGCGATGCCAATGGCGACGGGCGAGCCGAGTCGCGGGAATTGCTGGCGCATGGATTTGCGAATCACATCGGCTATGGAAATCACGACCTGCACAGCGTCGTGCGCGGTTACGATGGCAAGCTCTACTGGAGCATGGGCGACCGCGGGTTCAACGTCGTCTCGAAGGAAGGCAAACGCTTTTCCTATCCAAACACCGGCGCGATCCTGCGCTGCAATGCGGACGGCAGCGGGTTCGAGGTCTTCGCCAGCGGCTTGAGAAATTGCCAGTATTTCGATTTCGACGATTACGGAAATCTCTTCTCCGTGGACCACGACGCCGACTTCCAAGGCGAGATGGAGCGGCTGGTTTTCCTACCCGAGGGATCTGACTCCGGCTGGCGAAACTATTATCAATACCGACAGGTGAACAGGGTGCTCGGCGCTGGCGCGAAGGATAGCTACAACCCGTGGCTCGCCGAAGTGATGTGGAAGCCGCTGCACAGCGGACAGCCCTCGCATTTCCTCCCGCCGATTGAAAATAGCTGGAACGCGCCCGCTTCATTTTCCTACCAGCCGGGACAGGCACTCGGAGGAAATTTTCGCGGACATTTCCTGCTCGGCGGTGTGTCGTCGATCCGCGCGTTCAAGATGGTGGCGGACGGCGCGACCTTCCGCCGCGAGGGCGAGGACGTGGTGGTGGATGGCCTCGGCCAACAGGTGTTGGCATCCGCATTCGCGCCGAACGGCGGGCTGTATTTTGTGATTTGGGATGCGCCGCAAGGCAGACCGCCACTGTGGGTCTTGCGTGATCCGAATCAGCAAGGCGATGTGGAAAAACATCTCGCGCAAGGTTTTCAAAAGCGCAGCGAGGATGAGCTGGCCGTCTTGCTCGGACATGAAGACCGGCGATTGCGCGCCTCCGCGCAGGATGAACTCGCCGCACGCGGCAAGGCCGATGTTTTCAAACGCACGGCTCTCGACGAGAAATCACCACAACTCGCCCGCATCCACGCGCTGTGGGGACTGACGCAACTGAAGCGATGGGACAGCGAAGTCGCCCGGCAACTCGCCAAGTCCGCCGACGATGAAATCCAAGCCCAGCTCGCCCGCTATCTCGGCCACATCGGCAGCGGTCCCGCCGCCCAGGAGCAGGCAGCCGCGCTGCTCCAGCATCGCTCGCCGCGAGTGAAAATGCTGGCAGCCATTTCCTGCGGAAGACTGCGAGCCGGTTCCGCGACTCCGCGTCTGCTAGAAATGATCGAGGCTGCAGCGAACGCCGTTCCCGTGTTGCGTGAGGCTGGCGTCATCGGCCTGATGGGTGCGACCACGCCTGCGGATTTGGGGAAAATTTCCTCACATCCATCCGGGCACGTTCGCATCGCTGCCGTGGTCGCGTTGCGGCGGCTTGGAGCGACGAAAGAACTGATGAATTTCCTCAACGACGCATCGCCGCAAGTGATGAGCGATGTCGTTCTCGCGATCTACGATGCCGCCGATTTGCAGACTTTTGAAAAAACGCCAGAAGCTCTCCAAGCCATCGCGGAAAAACTAACGCCATCGGCCACTGCTCCCATCAACGTCCGCGCCCTCGCCGCCAACCGCCGCCTCGGAACCCGCGAGGCTTTGGCACGAATCGCCGCCTTCCTCACGGCCCCGAATCACCCGCAACAAACCGAACGCATCATGGCCATCGACCTGCTCGCCTCGTGGTCGAATCCCGTAAAACTCGATCCCGTGGATGGTCGATCTTTCCCCGTGCCCGCCTTCTCCGCCGACGACCTCGCCACCGAACTCGCGCCGCACCTCGCCGTGCTCGCAAACGACCCCAACACCGCCATCGCCGAACGCGCCATCAGTCTGTTCGCGAAAATGAAAGTCACCGGGGAAATCATCGCCCACGCCGCCGCAACCATCCTCGATGACGCGACCGCCGATCCGCTGCGATCCGCGTGGTTTCAATGGCTCCAAAAGAAACAACCGGAACGCGCCGATCAAGTCGCCGTCACCGCGCTCGACGGTAGCAAGTCCGGCCTCAGCATCGCCGCCGCAATCCACTTGCTCGACCGCAATCTCGAAGTCGGAAAAGTCCGCGATTTCCTGACGAACACGCTCAGTCACGGCGCAAACATTTCCCAGCAACAAGCCGCGCTCGGGCTGTTGAAACGAGTGCCCGGGAGCGAGGTCGTTCTGCGTCCGATGATGGAAAATCTCCGCGCGGGAAAATTGGCAGCAACGATCCAGCTCGACGTCATCGAGGCCGCACGAACCGCCGCCGCGAAGGACGCGAAAATCGCCAGTTTGCTCGCCGAACAGGACGCATCAGCCAGTGCCGAGTCGTCCGTCGCCCTCGAAGGCGGCGATGCGGAACGCGGCAAATCGCTCTTCCTCGGCCACACTGCCGCGATGTGTTCCAAATGCCACGCGCTCGAAAACGCAGGCCAACAAATCGGCCCCTCACTCGCAGGCGTCGCCACCCGCCTGACCCGCGCCGAGCTTCTCGAATCCATGCTCGATCCCCAGGCCAAAGTCGCGCCCGGCTACGGCATCCAAATCCTCGAACTCAACGACGGCACCACCGTCACCGGCACCCAAATGTCCGAATCGAACGAAGCCATCGTGATCAAAAGCCCCGACGGAAAACTCACCACCCATCCCAAAGCCACCGTCAAGACCGCCGGCAAACCCATCGGCGTGATGCCACCGATGAAGGCCCTCCTGACCACCCGCGAGATGCGGGACTTGGTGGAATTTCTCTCCTCGTTGAACGACGCGGAATAGCTCCGCACGAGCCCACTACACATCTTTATGCGTATTGACGGTTTTCAAGGAAAGCTGTCTTGATCTTCACCTATGTCGTATGAATACACCCTGCCAGGCCGCAAGTTCCTTGCCGCTTCGATTTCAGCCCTGGGTCTTGCTCCAATGACCTGGTTGCGCGCCCAGCAAGCGTCACCCAAAGACGAAATCACCATCGGCGTCGTCGGTTGTGGCAACCAGGGCTGCGGTGTGATGAACAATTTCCTCAATATACAGGGCGCCCGCGTGGTCGCCGTCTGCGATGTGGATGCCGGCCAAAAGGACCGGGCAAAGGCCCATGTGGACAACTTCTACAAGAACCAGGATTGCAAATCCTACCCGCATTACGGCGACTTGATGCAACATCCGGGGCTGGATGCCGTGCTCATCGGCACGCCCGACCACATGCACGCCACCGTCGGCATCGCGGCGGCGAATGCGGGCAAGCACGTTTACGGCGAGAAACCTTTCACCTGGGGTCTGCGCGAGGGCCGTTTGCTCAATGACGCGATCACGAAAAACAAGGTCGTCTGGCAGACCGGCTCGATGCAGCGTTCCATGGGTGAGTTCCGCCGTTTCCGCGCGCTGATCCAGAACAACACCTTCGGAAAAATCACCCGCATCGAATGCGGCACGCCGGGCGGCGCGCAGATCTCTCCAAACGCGCCGGAAGACAAATGGCCTGAAATGATCGACAAGCCACCTTCCCATCTCGACTGGGCCGGCTATTGCGGACCGGTCAAGGATTTCCCTTATCATCCGATGATCCACACCTGGAACTGGCGCTGGCACACCAGCTTCGACGATGGCAATCTGATGGACTGGGTGGGCCACCATGTGGACAACGCGCTGTGGGCGATGGGCTTCGACCGCACCGGCCCGGTCAAGGTGGAAGGCAGCGGCACACTCGGCGATCACAAGTTCTTCAACGTCTATCAGAAATACTCCTCCAAGGGCACTTTCGCGGACGGCAGGGTCATCGAGGTCGGCACCGATTTCACCCACGGCGCTCATTTCGGACACGGCGTCAAGGTCACCGGTGAAAACGGCTGGATGTTTGCGAACCGCGGCGTCCTCGAGGCATCCGACCGCGAAATGCTGCGCAATGTCCCGGCCGATTTCGACACCAAGCCGCCGAGCCATACCCAGGACTGCAAGGAGTTTACTTTCTGCGGGAGGCCCCTGAAAGAGCCAATGCGTCGGCCCGGCCTGCCTGTCGTCTTGTCCGCCGTCTTGTCCGCCATAGCCTCCGGCGACGGTGGAAGCTTTAGCGAAGGAGGAAGCCT
>JBFZFJ010000048.1:0-21280 GCA_041306405.1 Verrucomicrobiales bacterium
TCACTTCGCATCCGCTCGATACCAGTCACTTACGGCGCAATCCCCCAGAAATCCAGTTTTGCTCCGTCGCCGGTGTCTAGTTTTGAACCGTCTCTGTCTAGTTTTGCTCCGGCCCCGACAGCGAACAAGTCGTGACGCACCAACCGGCCGTAAGCTCCTCAATCTCATTTCAAACTCTCTTCAACCGCGCCGGTGGGCGCGCATCTAACGTCCGGCGGGCTTGTGAAGGCGGGGTGGGGTTCACTGGCCGGGTTCGGCGGGTGATTCGCCGAGGGGGGTGAACGGGCTGCTGGGGTTGTGGTAGGTGTGGCAACTCGTGCAGCGGTGGTCGATGCCGCCCTGCGGACTGTGGCAGTCGATGCAGGACTTGATGGAGGGCAGGTTGAGGTCGCTGGTGAGCTCGCTTTTCATCACGTCGTGGCAGTCGAGGCAGGAGAGGCCTTTCTGGTGGAGGGAGTGGTTGAATTTCCCGAGCGTCATCCAGCGGACGGGGACTCCGACCTTCTCGATCTTGGGCGTGGCGTTGGCAGCCTCGGCGGGTTTCACGTCATGGCAGACGGCGCAGCCGGTGAAGGCGGCGCGCTGGCCGTCGGCGAACTTGGTGCCCTTGTCGGAGAAGAAGACCATTTGCTCGAGATCCTCGCCGGTTTTGTACTGCCCCTCGATGGCGGCGCGTTTTCCGCGGATATATTCGATCAGATCCTCGCGGCGGGTGACGCCCTCGACGTCGCGGCCGAATTCCTCGTATTGGATGTTGAGGCTGCGGAGGAAGGCGCGGACGTAGTAGGGATCGCCGTGCGGCAGGGTGAGGCCGGGGGTTTTTTCATCGAACTGAAGGGTGTGGCACTCCGCGCAGTGCTTGCCGTAGGTGATGGGGAGCTGGTATTCGCCGCGGCTGTCCTGCTGGTGGCACTCCGCGCAGTTGAGCTCGCGCGGCATGTTGCCTTTGCCCATGTGGGCGGCGTGGTTGAACTTGAGCGTGTTGGTGTCCTTCACCTTGTCCTTGATCTGGCGGAACTCGGGGTGGTCGGTGTGGAAGGCGGTGATGACTTCCGTGTAGCCGCCCTCGGGGCGCGCGCGGGGCTGGGTTTTGCCATCGCCGCCGGCCGGGGTGGCGTGGGGGTTCGCGCCCGTGCCGAGCTCGCGGGATTTCGCCATGAGATCGGCGGAGCCGTGGCAGGCGGTGCAATAGGCGTTGTCCACCGGGGGCATGAAGCCGCTGGTGCCGTGCTCCTTGTGGCATTCGTGGCAGGCGAAATCGGCCGGCATGTTCGGCTGGTGAAACTCCTTGCCCTGGTGGCAGGCGAGGCAGCTCTTGTCCATGGCGGAGGATTCGATGGGGCCGCACTTGATGAGGTCGGCGGGGGCGAGGCCTTGCTTGAAGGCGCCGAGGGCTTTCGTGTGCCAGGAGCCGGCGCCGTCCTTCGCGCCAGCATGGCAGGCAGCGCAGGTGCTGGCGTCGCCGGACATTTCCCGGTGCGTCTTGGCGAAATGCTCGCTGGCGTGGACACTGGAGATCGGGCCGGGATTGACGAAGTCGTCGCGCATGCTGCGGCTGATTCCGACGAAGAGGAGCAGGACCGTCGCGATGCAGGTGAAGATGACGGCGCGTTTCCGCACGGAGCGGAGGGTGCGGCGCGGCTGGCATTTCGGGATCGCGTTGCAGCAGGTGCCGTCGGGCAGCGGGCCGATCTCGCATTTGCCGCCGCCGGATTTCGGGCGGGTGCAGGTCCAGTGGCCTTTCGACTCGCCGGGCTTCACGACGAGTCTGGGCGAGCACTCGTAGGTGGCGCGGCACTCGCCCTTCGGCGAGGGGCCGATCCGGCACGGGCAGCCCTCGCAGGTATGGCCGCATTCCCAGTTCAGGTTGGGGCGGACATACTCGTTGGAGGCGAATTCCGGGGATTTCCTGTCGTTTTTCATGGGGCGGATCCGGAGAACGAATGGACGACGATGATGTGCGCCACGCTCAGGATGAGCAGGGAATAGCTGAGCGGGATGTGGGCGAAAAGCCACAGCCGCAGGGTGAGCTGGAGGGCGTATTGGTAGTCGAGCAGGTGCTTGCGCTCGACGAGATCGGCGAGCTTGTCGAGCATCTCGCACTCGGATTTTCGGGCATACCGCTGGATCTCGTCGAACTGCGAGCGGTGGGCGGCTTGCGGGGCTTGGGAGCGGCGCAAGTGCGCCCGGAGGTTGCAGGGTTTCGTGAAAAACAGGCCGAGTTTCTTCGTGTAGAACTCCGCGATCACCGGCGAGGTCTGGCCGTCCACTCCCGCGAGCACCAGTGCCTCCGCCTCCGCGCGGAGATGGTTGCGCACCTGGGGGATGCGCTCGAACGGCGTCTCGAAGCCCGCGTCGGTGAGTCGTTTCGGGAACGCGCGGCTGATCCAAAGCCCGAGCACGCCGGTGACGAACACGATGGCGAAGCTCCCCGCGATGATTTGGTTCAGCAGGCCGTGCGGCCACGAAAAACCGATGTGCGCCATGAACAACGCGCCGGAAAAGAGGCCGACATAGACATGCAGTTGAAGCCAGAAACCGGCGCTGCCCATGCGGAGGAAGGGGACTTTTTTCCGGAGATTGAAGAAGGTGAGGAAGAGCATCACCGCGAGCAGCACCCAGCCGCTGAGGTAGGGGTGGCGCGGATACGAGGACGCGAATCCCACGTAAGCCGCGACCAACCCGGCCACCAGCAGGGTGGTCAGAAAGATGCCCGCGAAACGGCGGCGGATGATTTCTATTTCCTTTTTAGCCACTGGGCGAGGGGGGTGATGCGGGTCAGGTCCGTGCGGCTGAGGGCGTCGTGCGGGCAGGCGTTCATGCAGGCCGGGCCGCTGGTCTGCTCCACGCAGAAGTCGCACTTGGTGGCCTTGAGGATGGGTTGGAAATCCTCGTCCACGAGGAACTCGCCTTTCGAGGATCGCACCTCGACCATGCGGATCGAATCGTAGGGACAGTTCGCGGCGCAGGCACCGCAGCCGATGCAGGTGCCGGGGTTGATGACCACCTCGCCGCCGAAGCTGGTGCGGTGGATCGCGCCGGTGGGGCAGCCGATCATGCAGACGGGATCGACGCAATGCATGCACGCGTTGGCGATCATCAGGTTGTCGATCATCGGTCCGTGGCGCAGGAAGCGCGGGTTGCCGTCGTGGGTGGAGGCGCAGGCGCGGACGCAGTCGTCGCAGCGGGTGCAGCGATCCATGTCGATGACCATCGACTTGGTGCCGTTCAGGAAACGGTGCTCCGCCATGAACTCCATGAGGCCGGCCGGAGGGGCTTCCCCGTCCTCGCCGAGGCCCGTGTCGGTGATGTCGGGCAGGAGCGGCGAACCGAGTTGTTCCTCCGCCCACTTGCGGTTCGCGAACTTCTCCAGCGCGGCGGTGGGGATGAAAATGAGGTGGGCGTATCCCAGCGAGCGGAGCGTGTGCCGCGCTTGCAGGCCGTCATCGGGCTTCTGCCAATGGTTCGCCATTTCCCCGAGGCCGAACACGCTGCCCGCGCCGATGTAGTTGAGCGTGCGCTCGCCGCCGCCGAACTTCTGGCTGACGCGGCAGAACCCGGCGCGGATCATGTGGACGCCGTTGACGTATTCGCCCTCCCTGACGATCACCGGCTCGTTGGCGGTCGTCGATGATTCGCCGTCCTTGGCCAGCCGCTTGTAGGCGCCGGACCAATTGTAGTCGCCG
This sequence comes from Verrucomicrobiales bacterium, assembly GCA_041306405.1. Classification (GTDB taxonomy): domain Bacteria; phylum Verrucomicrobiota; class Verrucomicrobiia; order Verrucomicrobiales; family Akkermansiaceae; genus Luteolibacter. The sequence goes on from JBFZFJ010000048.1 coordinate 3,687, forward strand.
TAGGTTTCCAACTGCGCTTCGTCGCAAAGCTCGCGGTAGCTGGCCTCGTCGAGGTGGCTGAAAAGCGGGTGGTGGCTGAGGAAGGATTTGAGCGAGTTCTCGCGGTAAATCTTGTCGATCCGCGTTTTCAGCGCGGCATCGTATTTCATGATGTCGCGCAGGCCTTCCCAACTGAACTCCAGCAGGCGTGTCTGCGGCGCGAAGGCGACGACCGTCGCGGTGCGCGGCATCCGGCTGAGCGCGGAAATTTCGCCGAACATGCTGCCCGCTCCCAGCTTGGCGGTCTGCGAACCGGAAACGATCTGCGGGTAGTCCTGGAGGTAAACGGAACTCCGCTGCTTGTTGATCGATCCCTTGAGGTTGTCGCCCGCGCGCGGCGAGCGTGTCCGCCAGCCTTCGGGTTCCGGGTTGTTGTTCCAAAGCTGCGCGAGGCGCGCGCCGAAGCTTTTCTTCACGCTCGGCGCGCGGCCCAAAAGCTCGGGATCGATGTCGGGGCGGATCACCACGTCCACCTCGCCGTCGAGCACGAGGAAGGCGGAGGTGCCGTAGTCGTCTTTGCGGAGGATGATCTCGCCGGGGGCGTATTCGCGCACCGCGGTGTCGGCTCGCAGAATTTCGCGTAACGGGGTGGCTGCGGGGAATCGGGACGGATCCATGCTGGCGAACGGCTCCGAGGCCAGAAGCATGTCGAGCGTCGCCTCGCTCATGTCCGGATCCAGCGGATCGTCCCATCGTTTCGGACGGGCCGCTTGGCGGGTGATGCCGGTCAGGTTGGTGTCGGAGATTGCCATGACGAGAGCTTCAGGCATCGATCACCATATTCCCGGCCGGGCGGCAGATGCAGGTCAGGCAGCTTCCTTCCTCCACATCAAAACTGGGCTCGAGATCGTAAGCGACGCTGCCTTTCTTGATCGCCACCGCGCAGGAACCGCAACTTCCCGCGCCGCAACTTTTTTCAATCACGATGCCGTGCTTCTCGGCGAACTCATGCAGGTTCGCCGACTCGGGTTCCCAAGGCAGGGTCTTTCCGGAACGGGAAAACTCGATCTGCATCGCGGGCGTGTCGGCGGCGGCGGCCTCCTTGGGGCCGGACTTGACGGTGGCGGGGCCGAAGGCCTCGAATTTCACATCCTTCTTCGGCACGCCCCAATCGTAGAGGCCGGTGACGAGCGAATCCATGAACGGGCCGGGGCCGCAGAGGTAGTATTCGTAATTGCTTGAGGGCAGGACTTCCTTCATCAGCTCGATGGTGACACGGCTGTTGTGGTTGTAGTGCTCGCCTTCAATATCCGACGCCAGCGGGCGGCTGTAGCAGATGTGCAGCCGCATGTTCGGGTTGTTTTTCTGCAGCTCGATCACCTCGTCGAGGAACATGTGATCCATGCTGTTGCGGCAGCCGAAGAAGAAATAGATCTCCCTGGGATCCTTCATGTGGGTGAGGATGCGGGCCATGGCCAGCATCGGTGTGATACCGATGCCGCCTGAAATAAGCACCACCGGGCGGTCCACCTCGACATCAAGGTAGAATTTCCCGGAGGGGGCTTTCACGTTGAGGATGTCGCCTTCCTTCACATGGTCGGCGAAGTAGTTGGAGATGACGCCCGGCGAGCCGTCGGATTTCATGAAGCGTTTGATCGTGACGCGGTAGTGGTCGTCGCTGAGAGCCCCGTCAGAAAGCGAGTAGCAACGGATCAGGGGTTTGGGAGCGGTGGGCGGCTGGAGCTCGAAGGTCAGGTATTGGCCGGGCTTGAAAGCGGGCAGGGGCCTGCCGTTGTGCGGCGACAGATAATAGGAGTAGGTTTCCTCGCATTCCTCCACCTTGCGGGCGACGGTGAACTTGCGGTAACCGTTCCACGCCACCTCGGGCGCGGCCTGCGCCTTCAGGTTGAGCACCTCGATTTTCTTGCCCAGCGAGTCCAGTTCCAGGCGGCTCCGCTTCGCCTCGAAGGCGTATCTGCTCGTGGCCGCCCACCACTGCGTGGCGATGTATCCCAGCATGAGCGCCGCCCCTCCCATGCCCACGATCAAGATAGGATCCGAGAAAGCGGAGGAACGAAGCAGGATCTCTGGGTTCACGTCCAAGCGGTGGGGTTGGTTGCTGCCGGAGCCGGATTTAGGTGATCCTGTCGGGCGGCCCGGGACCATCCTTAACACAACATGAGCACCGTTTCCGACCTGCGGTGGAGAAAAACCAAATCCGCCGCGCCGGGTCAACTCCCTACTTCGGCGAAGGTCGTTGCATCCGCGCCTAACCGAAATTTACCAGATTCCTCCCGCCGCTTCGCCAGGCGGCTGAATGGTTAATTGGCTTGCCACGACGGCGACCGGAGCCTTAGAAAACTTGCCAGATGCGGGGAGGATCACGATTCGTTGCGGTGATGGTTTCGGTCTGCTTGTCGCCGGCCGCCCCGGGTGAGCCGGCGGGTGCTTCGAGAGTGCTGGGCTCGGACTCCTGTGCGACGAGCGGTTGCCACGGCGGCGCGGGGCTCGACAGGGGGGCTTACCCCATCTGGAAGCGCTCCGATCCGCACTTCCACGCCTCCGCGACTTTGACGAACGGGCAATCCGCAGCGATGGCGCGGAAGATGGGGATTGAGAGTGCCGCGGAATCGGCGAGCTGCACGGTTTGCCACGCGCCGATGCGGAATGTGGAGCCCGCGTTGCTCGCACCCTCCACGAAAAGCCAGGCCGGGGACAAGGATTTCTCCTGCGCGAACTGCCATGGCGGTGCCGAGAGCTGGATCCTTTCGCACACCCGCCCCGAATACCCGCGGGCGGCGCTGGAAAAGCTGGGGATGCGGCCTTTGGGAAGCGCCTACCAGCGTGCGAACAGCTGCGTCGCCTGCCACCAGAACCTGAGCGACGAACTCGTGAAAGCAAACCATCCGCCGCTGATCTTCGAACTCGACGGGCTGCTGGTTGAGGAGCCGAAGCATTGGCGCGAGGACGCGGATTTCTCTCACGCGAAGACGTGGCTCGTCGGACAGGCGGTGGCCTTGCGCGAGGCTGCGGCGCAGGCCGTCCGCGAACCCGGCGAGCGTAGGAACGCGGAGATCGAGGCCATCAAGGAGCTGCTCGCGGCGAGCGGAACCGGCTGGCAGGACGGCGCGGGAACGGACATTGTTAGGGCGGCGGATGACTACGCGAAAAGGATTTCCGGCGCGCCGATGACTGCCGCGCAAACCCGCGCGGCGCTCGACAGACTCATGCGGAACCGCAAGCCCTTCGAGGTCGGCGCTTTCGGGACGGTGGCCGATGAATACCGGATGTGGGCGGTCGGGTATTATGCCGAGCGCGTGGCGCTGGCCATCGACCGGCTGAACCAATCCCTCATCGCATCCGGCCAGAAACCGGCGTTCGCCGAGGGGGCGCTCGACGAGCTTTTCAAGGCCGCCCCGCCACCGAAGAGCTTCGATGTGGATGTGGCGGAGCACTTTGTCAGGATGCTCGACGGGCTGCTGAAGCCTGGCGCCGAATAACTAAAGAAGCCGCCATCAATGGAAGTGATGAGAAAATGACCGGCGTATTTTTGAGAACGGGCCGACGGTTCGCGGTTTCCTGCGCGGGCGTGCTGCTGACGACCTGCTACCATCCGCCCCACAAACGGACGCCGGAATGGGATCTCGCGCCCGGCGAGGAACGCCCCGACCGCATGACCGCGCAGCAACTCCGCGCGGAGACCGTGCCGGAAAGCCCGGACTCGTTTTCGCCGGACGCGGGTGTCGAAATCGAGCGCGAGCCCGCGTTGCCCGTTTTCGAGATCGAGTCGGAAACCACGGTGACCGAGGATGCTCCGCTGCCGCCTTCCGAGTTCAACCCCGATCCGGGGATGGGCGCGACCAAAGCAGCGGGCGCGGGAGGCGCTTTGATCCCTTCCATCGAAGCGGAGGCGGGATTAGGGCGTTTTTTCAAGGACGATCTCGGCCTTGGCGACGACCGTTTCTTCCGGCGGGATGCGGGTGTGCCGAAGGAGTTTCCGAAATTCACCGCGGACATTCGCGAAGACATGACCCTGCCTCGCCGGAGGGTGACGCGCGGTCGGTTGGACGTCGAGATGGTCCAAGGCGAGGAGGAACCCTACGAACCCGACATCCCCGGCGCGCTGCTGCTGCCGAGGAAAGGCGTGCGCTACGAGGAGCGCATCTACGAGCACTGGCACGCGGGCCACCACGACCCCGTCGAGTATCCCGAACACACCACTCCCGTCGAAAACCGTTATCTCATCCCGACCGGTGTGTGGGATCGCTACGAGGATCCCAGCCTTGCGGAAACGCCTTACGAGAAAGCGACGCCGTATCTCTGGCACCCCTATTACCAGAGCAAACTGAAGGGGGATGTTCCGGTTTACGGCCAAGACATCTTCGCCTCGCTGGCGTTCCAGCACATCGTTGACCTTGAGGTGCACGAGATTCCGGTTCCATCGGGCGTCAGCACCGCGCGGCCGTTCGGCTCGGAGTTTTATGGGCGTGGCGATCAGGAGGTTGTCATCACGAACACCAGCCTGACGCTCGAAATTTTCAAGGGGGAAACCTCGTTCAAACCGGTGGAGTGGCTTTTCCGCATCCAGCCTGTTTTCAACACGAACTACATTTCCGGTTATGAAACGACCGTCGTCTCGCCCGACCCGCGCGGCCCCGGGCGTTCGACTCGCCCGCCGCCGGGCTTCTCCTTCGGGGGAAATCCCGGTAACGTGAACCCCGGTGACATCGACCTTTTTCTCGATCCCCTGCTCTTCCCTGCCGACGCCGACTTCCACCGCACGAATGCGACCGACCGCTTCGAGGACCACCTCGCGCTGCAGCAGTTTTTCTTCGAGTCGCACCTGCTGGATCTCTCGGAGAACTACGACTTCGCCGCGATGCGGGTGGGCACGCAGATCTTCAACGCGGATTTCCGCGGCCACGTGTTCTCCGATTCGAACTGGGGATACCGCATGTTCGGCAACCTCGCGAAAAACCGCCTGCAATACAATCTCGCGCTCTTCGACCTTTTCGAAAAGGAGTCCTTCTCCGAGCTTAATACCTGGGATGACCGCGACCAGAACGTGTTCGTCGCCAACCTGTATTGCCAGGATTTCCTCTTCAAGGGCTACACCGCCCAGCTGAGTTTCCTCGCCAACCACGACAACGGCGGCAACGGCCTGACGTATGACAGCGCGGGAAACATCGTCCGCCCGGCTCCCATCGGCACCATCGCCCCGCACGAGCTTGAGGCCTACTACATCGGCTGGAACGGCGAGGGCCACATCGGTCGCGCCAACATCAGCCACTCGCTCTATCATGTCTTCGGCGAGGACGAACTCAACGGCATCGCCGGGCGCTCGGTGGACATCAGCGCGTGGATGGCGGCGCTTGAACTGTCCGTGGACACCGACTGGATGCGGCACAAGTTCACGCTCTTCTATGGATCAGGCGATGACAACGCGACCGACGACACCGCGACGGGCTGGGACGCCATCGTGGACAACCCGAATTTCATCGGCGGCCCGTTCAGCTACTGGCAAAGGCAGGGCATGAACCTCGGCGGCACGGCGGTCGCGCTCAAACAACGCCTGAGCCTGATCCCCGACCTCAGCTCCAACAAGTTCCTCGGCCAGTCCAGCTTCGTGAACCCCGGCATCTTCATCGCGGGCGTCGGCGAGGAATGGGAAATCACGCCGAAGACGCGGCTGTTCGCCAACCTGAATTACATGCTGTTCATGGAAACCGACGCGATCTCCACCGCGCTGGTCACGGATGAGATCGACCGGGAAATCGGCTGGGATGTTAGCTTCGGCGTGGAATACCGGCCTTTGCTCACGGACAACATCCGCCTCTCCGCCGGTCTCGGGATGCTGCTCCCCGGCGCTGGCTTCAAGGATATTTATCGCGTTTCCTCGCCCGGTGTCGCCGGCTTCACGTCGTCCAACGCCCAGGATGTGCCGGATGTCCTTTACAGCGGATTCCTCTCAGCAAACATGACCTTCTAACGATGACCGGATTCGAAAAACATTTGCGGATCTCGTTCGCGCTGGCCGCCTGCGCCGCGGCCATTCCCGCACGCTCCCAGGACCGGCCCGCTCCGGCGGGTCTCTTCGGGCCGCCCATCGCCGTGCGGGAAACACCCAAACCGGACGTCGCGATCCCCAGGCCTAACAAGGTCGACCAATCCGTCGCGACGATGCTGGCGAAAAGCAAAGGCTGCATCGAGTGCCACGAGAACGCGCACGACCCGCACGGCAGCGAGTTCGTCCGACTCGGCTGCACGGACTGCCACGGCGGCGACCCCACCTCCGGCCTCACCATGCGGCAGGCGCACCCTGCGCCGCGCAACCCGTTGTTTTTCGAAAGCTCCGCGAACCCGAGCGACAGCACCGTCCTGCTCAACCACGAGTCGCCCGAGTTCATCAAGTTCGTGAACCCCGGCGACCTCCGCGTCGCCAAGGAAACCTGCGGCACATGCCACGCCGAGTCCGTCGATCATGTGAACCACAGCATGATGCGGCACGGCGCGATGCTGTGGGGCGCGGCTGCCTACAACAACGGCGCGTATCCCGCGAAGGATTCGATTTTCGGCCAGGCCTACGGCGCGAACGGCGTGCCGCTCGCCCTGCAAAGCCCGATCAAGGTCACGCCGGAGATGCAGCAAAAGATGGGCATCGTGCAGGCCATTTTCCCGCTGCCACGCTTCAACATCACGCAGCCCGGCAACCTGTTCCGCATCTTCGAGAAAGGCGGCACCCGGCTCGCGGAAATCGGCAACCCCGATCCCTTCGAGCCACCCGGCAGGCCGTTCCGCCGCCTCGGCGAGCGCGGCCTCGGCACCTTCTCGCGGGTCGATCCCGTCATCATCGGCGCGCACAAGACCCGCCTCCACGATCCGTTGCTCGACTTCTTCGGATCGAACGACCGCCCCGGCGATTACCGTTCCAGCGGCTGCACCGCATGCCACGTGGTTTACGCCAACGACCGCTCACCCTCGAACTCCGGATGGTATAGCGCCTTCGGAAATCAAGGGCTATCCTTCAACCCCGATCCGATGATTTCCAAGAAGGAGAAGGGTCATCCCATCGCCCACAAGTTCACCCGCAGCATCCCGTCGAGCCAGTGCATGACGTGCCACATGCACCAGGGCAACCTCTTCGTGAACCCCTACCTCGGATACATCTGGTGGGATCAGGAATCCGACGCCGAGTTCATGTATCCGAAAAAGCAGAAGAACCCCACCGATGAGGAGATGGCGGAATCCCTGCGCCGCAACCCCGAGGCCGCCGCCGCCCGCGGGCTGTGGGGTGATGTGAATTTTCTCGAGAAATCCGCCGAGCTGAACCCCAAGCTGAAGAACACCCAGTTCGCCGACTATCACGGCCACGGCTGGATGTTCCGCGCCGTTTTCAAGAAAGACCGCGAAGGCAATCTGCTCACGCTCAAAGGCGACAAAATCGACCACGCCGACAAGGACAAGTTCAAGAAGGCCGTCCACCTCAAGGACGTCCACCTCGCGCTCGGCATGCAGTGCGTCGATTGCCATTTCCTCAACGACGCGCACGGCAACGGCCTGCTTTACGTCGAGCCGAGGGCGGCCACCGCGATCATGTGTGTGGATTGCCACGGCACCGTCAGCGCGCGCACGACTCTCCTAACATCCGGCAAGGGCGGCACGCTCTCGAAAGACGGCAAGGTGAAACCCATCGACCTGCGTGAAAGCAACACGCCCTTCGGCCCGCGTTTCACCTGGAGCGCGGACGGCAAGAGCCTGATCCAGCAATCCTCGATGGATCCGAACCTCAAATGGGATGTCCCGCAGACGCTCGACACCGTCGATCCAAAATCCGAGCACTACAACATCATGAGCGCTTATGCGAAAACGCTGAAGCGCGACGGCAAGACCTGGGGCGCGGTGCCGGACGATCAGAAAGGCTGCGCGAAGCAGCTCGCCCACAGCAACGAGGCCATGGACTGCCAGACCTGCCACACCTCGTGGGCGACAAGCTGCTTCGGCTGCCACATCCCGATGGAGGCAAACTACAAGATGGCCGCGAACAAGTTCGAAGGCACCACCACGCGGAACTTCAGTTCCTACAACCCGCAGGTCGTCCGCGACGATGTCTTCATGCTCGGCAAGGACAGCACAGCGAAGGACAACCGCCTCGCGGTGCTCCGCTCGTCGAGCGCGATGGTCGTCGGCTCGCAGGGCGCGAACCGCGAGTGGCTCTATACCCAGCAGCAGACGGTTTCCGCCGAGGGCTATTCCGGCCAGGCGTTCAACCCCCACTTCGCCCACACCACCAGTGGCGTCGGCACCACGAAGAACTGCACGGACTGCCATCTTTCCGAGGACAACGACAACAACGCGGTCATGACCCAGCTCCTCGGCTTCGGCACGGGCACGGTCAACTTTTTCGGAAGGTTCGCCTATGTCGGCACCGACGACCACGGCCTCAACGCAGTGGTCTGGACGGAGCGCACGGAACCCCAAGCGGCGATCGGCAGCCACCTGCACAAATACGCTTACCCTGATTTCTACCAGCAGCACCTTTCAAACAACTCGGTGCTGAAAACCGCCCACCATCACCACGCCAAGGGCGGCGCGCTCGACCTCCAGTTGCGCGGCGAATACCTCTACGCGGCTCTCGGGGAAAACGGCTTCGGCGTCTTCGATGTCGCGAACGTGGACAACAAGAATTTCTCCGAGCGCATCGTGACCACGCCCGTTTCCGCGCTGGGCCAGAAAACCTTCATCAAATCCGCCCACGCCACCTCGATCACGCTGCCCAGCACCCTGATCAACGATCCGAAGCGCAAGCGCCTTCCCGCAAACGAGGAGCGGGCGATCCCCGATTACCACGGCTACGCCTTCGTGACCGATCTCAAAGAAGGCCTGATCGTCGCGGATGTCGCGACCTTGCTCGACGGCAACCCGGAGAACAATTTCATCCGCAAGGCAGCCTCCTATAATCCGAACGGCGCTCTCGACGGCGCGCGCCATTCGTGGATGGCCGGGCAATGGCTCTACATCACCACCGCGCGGGGGCTGGCGGTGGTCGATGTCCTGAACCCGGAAAAACCGTTGATGGCCGGCGGCTATGCGGGCCCCTTCCTGCGCGATGCCCGCCAGTCCGCCGTGCAATGGCATTATTGCTTCGTCACCGATGCGGACGGCGTGAAGGTCTTCGATATTTCCAACCCCGCGAAACCGCAGCCGATCCACGGCGCTTCCGTTAGTTTGGGCGAGGCGAACGGCCTCTACGCCGCGCGGACCTATCTCTACGTCGCCAACGGCTCGCAGGGGCTCGCGATCATCGACATCAAAAATCCCGAAAAACCCCGCAAGCTATCCGATTTCACCGCCGGCGGACTCATCAACGACGCCCGCGACGTGCAGATCGGCTCGGTCAGCGCCTCGATGTATGCGCATGTCGCGGACGGCCGCAACGGCCTGCGCATCGTGCAACTGATTTCGCCGGAGAACGTCCCCGGCCACATGGGTTTCTCGCCCAAGCCGGAGCCGAAGCTGATCGCGACCTACCCGACGAAGGGGCCGGCGGTCACGGTGTCCCGCGGCCTCGACCGCGACCGCGTGGTGGACGAGAGCGGCAACCAGACCGTGGTCTTCGGGCGGCGTGGCTCGCGCCCGTTCAGCCTTGAGGAAATGGCTGCCTTCTACCGCAAGTCCGGCGGCGAGTCCTACCGCGTCTCCGACGTGAAGCACGGGGAACATGGCTCGCTCACCGATGTCTGGAAGCGAACGCTCGCGCCTAGCGAGGATTTCGCCGTCCCTGCCTCGGCGGGGGACGACGAGCCTTCCGCGCCCACCGGCCGTTTGAGGAAAAGAAGAGCCCCCAAGGAAATCGGACGATGAAAGCCTATCCCATCCTATCGTTTTTGCTGCTCGTCGGCTCCGCGCAGTTAGGCGCTGAGGCCATCGCTCCCGTCTCGGGTGCCAGCGGCCAGGCCGGTCATCAGGACGGAACCGGCGGCGGCGCGCGCTTCAACGACCCGATGGGCCTCGCCCGCGACACTCAGGGCAACCTCTACATCTGCGACGCCCGCAACCACGTGATCCGCAAGGTCGCACCGGGCGGTGTCGTCACCACTCTGGCCGGCAAACCCGGCGAATCTGGGGCGGTGAATGGTGTCGGCTCCGCAGCGCGTTTTAATTTTCCGGCGGACATCGCCGTCGCCCCTAACGGCACGCTCTACGTGGCGGACAGCGGAAACCATTGCATTCGTGCCATCGCCGCGAACGGCGCGGTCACCACCCTCGCCGGCGATCTCGGCAGCGCGGATGATATCAGTCTGGACTACGGCGGAGCCTTCACCTCCGTCGCCACCAATCTCGATGGCACGGGCGCAGCCGCCCGTTTCAACGGCCCGAGCGGCATCGCCTACGCTCCCGCCGGATTTTTATATGTCAGCGACACCGGCAACCAAATCATCCGCAAAGTCAGCATCAACGGCAGCGTGACCACCCTCGCGGGTAAGGCGGGTGAGTGGGGGACCACCGACGGCTCCGGCGTCAACGCGCGCTTTTCCTCGCCCATGGGCCTGTGCATCGGAGCGGACGGCGACCTCTACATCGCCGACTCCATGAACCACACGATCCGCCGCATGACCCCGCAAGCGGCCGTCTCCACCTTCGCGGGAAATCCGCTCGAAGCCGGTTGCAAATCCGGGCCGCGTCTTGAGGCGCGTTTCTGTGAACCCACCGACATCGCCCCGCACCCCGAAGGCGGTTTCATCATCTGCGAATCCTTCGGAAACGCCCTTTTCCGCCTCACCGCCGACGGCAACGTCTCGCTCTTCGCGGATCACACGCTTTCGCACCCGAACTCCGCCGTCTGCGACGCGATCGGCAACGTTTACGTGGCGGACACGTTCAACCAAGAGGTGCGCCTGATCATCGAGAAATTCAAATCCTCCATCGCGCGGGTCGGTGGCACGAACCAGCTTACCATCACTTGGGACAGCATCCCCGGCCGCAGCTACCAGCTCCAAATCCTCGTCAACCAAGCTTGGATCAACGCGCCCCCAGCCCCCGTCCTCGCGACTGGCGAGGAAACTTCCGTCACCTTCCCGATGCCGCAGGAAAAATCCGGCATCTACCGCATCATGCTGCTCGGGTTCTGATAGGAGTCCCTCAGAAACTCGAAGACGCCCGCGGAAATTTCGCGTAAGGGAGGCGGGCGCTTTCGTAAACGAAGTTGTCGGCACGGCTGGTCTGTGGTGCCAGGAAGTTCTTCGCTCCGCTCGCGCCGACGATGTCGTCCTGCTCGATGCCGTCGCCGGAAACGCCGATCGCGCCGATGAGGACGCCGTTACGATAAAGGGGGAAACCTCCGGGGAAAATCGTGATGCCGTTAGGCACGTTCAGGTTGATCGGGGCGGATGGAACCGTCCCGCCACTCAGCGAATAGAACTCCTGCCAACCGAAGAACGGGCCGGGAGGGTTGTCGCCGATGCCTGGCGGATAGATGTCCTGCGAGAGGAAGCCGACCGAGCGGGAGGAAAACGCCCGCGGCGTGCCGCGTTCCAGACCGCGAGAGTAGAACAGCGCTGTCCGCGCTTTCTGCACGGCCACGTCCCAACTGAAAATCGTCGCGTCCGGCGTGCGGTAGGTGCCGAGCACAACCGGCTCCACGCCGCCCACCGCGGGATTGTTCACCACGGAAATCCAGACCTGTGCGATCTGCCCGCGCGGCAGGCGGATCCCGGCGCGGGTGATCTGCGAGCGCTCCGCCGCCAGCCTCAGAATGCCTTCCACCTCGGCGGCGCTGAGCCGCGCGGCTCCCGCGATCGTCCCAAGCAAAGGATCGGCGCGGATCGCGGAACGGAGCTGGCCCGGCACGCCGCCGGATCCGGTGAGGCCGAAAGGGTTCGGATACACCACGGCGGGCGGCGAGGCTTTCGGCGAGTAATCCACCGGGCCATCGTCCGCCGAGGCGGCCGCGCCGTCGATGTCGGCAAAGCTCACGGCGCTGCCGTTCGCCGCGAGGAACGCCGCGGGATCGGCCACGGTGTTTTCCGAGCCGGAGCCGACCAGGTAAGCCAGCCGCACGCCATCGATTGCGACGTTGTTTCCGCCGAAAGCCGGAGCCGGCCGGAAGCCCGCCTGCCCGCCCAGCGCGATGCGCTCGTTGATGTTCGTTTGGAAAAAAATGTCGAAATCCGCGACAGGCGTGTCCGCGAAACCCACCACGCCAATGCCGCCGACGAGCACGCCGTTTTTGAAAAGCGGCACTCCACCGGGGCTGGAAACGGCGGCGGGCAAGGTGAGCAGCGAGGTGAACGGCACGCTGCGGAACGCGTCGGCGGGCGTCGCGCTGCCGAGGTCGTTCACGCCGGGAACCGGCGGCAAGGGAAAGGTGCCCGCAGCGGATGGGGCTTTGTATTTATTCGTGTCCGAGAACGCCATGCTCGAGAAATTCACGCCGACCAGCGGGCCGTTGGGGCGGTTTTCCACGGCAGGCGGGAAATGGTTCTGCACGATGAACGCCGCCGTGCGCGAAGTGAAGGCGTGCTGGTCGCTGCTGAGAAATGCCGCCGCTCCCGCTTTCGAGATCACATCCGCGACGATGGAGGGTGTCGGATTGGGTGCCGCCGCGCCGTTCACATCCCACACCGCCAGCACGTGCCCCTCGCGGTCGGTGACCGCGATCACCCGGTTATTCGCCGACGAGATGACCTGCGCCTCCCGAACCGCCTGCGCTAAAACTTGGCGCACGTCCCCGATCTCCATCCGCTGCGCGAGCAACGGCGAGACCGGAGCGAGAAGAAACAGGGGAAGCCGCCAATCCATAACCGATGCCGTTATCCCCAAACCCGGCCGGGATGACAAGGGAATTGGGACGCGTGCGCTCTCCGCATATTGTTGACGCAACTCCCATCGCGGGCGAGGCTCTCCGGCGACGTTACCTGATGCTACGCAGCGCCGGAAAATTCCTGAGTTCCCTGCGCCTGACGGTCACGCTGTTGGGCTTCTCGATGCTGCTGATCTTCGTCGGCACGGTCTCCCAAGTCACTCTCGGCATCCACGAGGTGGTGGAACTTTTTTTCCGCTCGTGGATCGCGTGGTGGGATGTGATGCCGGGGGAGAAGGAATTCAAAATCCCGCTGCCCGGCGGTTCGCTGCTCGGCTGCCTGCTGATCGTGAACCTCCTCGCCGCACACGGTGCACGCTTCAAACTCCGCTGGAGCAAGGCGGGCATGATCCTGATCCACGCCGGGATTTTGCTGATGCTCTCCGGCGAGTTGCTCACCGGCTTCCTCGGCAAGGAGGCGCAGATGACCATCAACGAAGGTCAGACGGTGAACTACTCCACCTTCCCCCGCGAGGTGGAGCTGGCCGTGATCGAGCTTTCCGGAAACGGGATAGAAACCGTCCACGCCATCCCGCAGAGCCGCCTGAAGGACGGCGCGGCGTTCTCCTTCCCGGGCTTCACCCTGAAGATCGACCGCCATTTCGAGAACAGTGAGATCCTTGAGGAAAAGGCGGCGGGCGAAGGCTTCGATCCCATCCGCGCGACGACCGGCGCGGGCATCGGCTACGCGGTGCGCGCGAAACCTCACGAGACGGCGATGGATCGCCGAGATCTCGCGACGGCCTTCGTCAGCGTCGTGCCGGATGGCGGCGCAGCCCCGGATCGCTGGCTGCTTTCCAACGCGCTGGTCGGCACACAGCCCTTCCAGGCGGGCGGGAAAAGCTGGCAGATGGCGATCCGCCAGGCGCGCTTTTATCATCCGTTCTCCATCAAGCTCATCGACTTCAGCCACGACCGCTACCTCGGCACGAACGTCCCGAAAAATTTCTCCAGCAAGATCCGTCTGCTCAATCCCGCGACCAGCGAGGATCGCGAGGATGTCATCTACATGAACCACCCGCTGCGCTATCAGGGGCTCACGTTCTATCAATCCGGCTTCGCGAACGACGACACCACCACCATCCTGCAGGTCGTAAAGAACCCGGTCTGGACTCTCCCCTACATCTCCTGCGCGATGGTTTCCGCCGGCCTCTTGTGGGTGTTTGGCGGTCATCTCCTCAAAGCCATCGGCCGTCGTAAAATCGCCACCGCGCCATGACCTGTTTTCCACATAAACATCTCGCGTGGCTGCTGCCTGTGGTCTGCGTCGTTTACCTCGCCGTGAACGCGTTCCGCGCGACGCGTTCTTCCGAAGGCTTCGACTTCCAAGGCTGCGGCACCCTGCCTGTGGTCTCGAACGGACGCGTGCAGCCGCTCGATTCGCTCGCACGCAACAACCTGCTGGCGATCCACGGCACACAAACAGTTCCGGGTGATGGCGCTCCGGGCACACCCGTCGAATGGCTTGCGGAACTCGCTTTCAAGCCCGCGCTAGCCGACACGCGGAAGATCTTCCTCCTTCATCACGACGATATCCTCGGACTCGTGAACCTGACACGGACGGAGGGGCATGACGACAAGCACTTTTCCTTCGATCAACTCCAGCCCGCCTTCCCCGCGCTGCAGAGGGAAGCCGCGCGGATCGAGAAAATCGATGCGCAGGCGCGCAGCACTTACGAGAAAGCCCTGATGCGGCTCACGCGGAATCTCTTCTCATACAACCAGCTCAAGCACGCCTTAGCGCTGCCAAAGAAAGAGAACATGGAGAAAGAATTCGGGCTTTTTCTGGAGAAAGTCACCGCCGCGCTGGCCGCCGCCGACAACAAGGAAGTCCCGCCGGACCGGGCGCTCATCGGCGACGCCTCCGCCCGGATGCGCGAGATGCTCGCGTGGGTGCCGCTCAGCGAGGTGTTCACCACGCCTTCCGGCAAAGGCGACGAGGGCTGGCGCAAACTCCCCGACGCTGTGATCGACTCCGCCGACACCGGCAAGCTCCACCCCGCCGCGCTCGCCTACGCCCGCCTCGGCGATTCCTACCGCGCGGGCGATGACAAAACCTTCAACACTGCGGTTTCCGACTACCGGAAATGGCTTTCCGAAAACCGCTCCGATGCATCAGGAAAAAGCTCGGCGGAAACGCTCTTCAACCGCATCGCGCCGTTTTACCAATCCATGGCGCTCTATGTCGCGGCGTTCCTTTGCGCGGCGTTTTCGTGGCTGCGGGCCGGCTCCTCCGCGCGCGTCGCCGCGTTCCGCATCCTGCTGCTCGGCTTTGCGGTGCACACCGCGGGACTCATCACCCGCATGGCGCTCGAAGGCCGCCCGCCGGTCACGAACCTCTATTCCTCCGCCATTTTCATCGGCTGGGGTGTCATTATCCTGAGCGCCGCGCTGGAGCTTTTCCACCGCAACGCGATCGGCACGGCGGTCGCGTCGGCGGTCGGCTTCGCCACGCTGGTTATCGCGCACCATCTTTCCCTTTCCGGCGACACGCTGGAAATGATGCGCGCCGTGCTCGACACGAATTTCTGGCTCGCCACCCACGTGCTCATCATCACCCTCGGCTACTCGGCCTGTTTTCTCGCCGGCGGCATCGCCATCGCATGGATCCTGCGCCGCGCCTTCGGCGGCATTCCGCCCGCGACCTCCTCCTCGATGCGCGGCATGGTCTATGGGGTCATCTGTTTCGCGACGCTCGCCAGCTTCGTCGGCACCGTGCTCGGCGGCATCTGGGCGGACCAATCGTGGGGCAGGTTCTGGGGCTGGGATCCCAAGGAAAACGGCGCGCTGCTCATCGTGATCTGGAACGCGATCATCCTCCACGCCCGCTGGGGCGGCATGGTGAAGGAGCGCGGCATGATGGTCATGGCGGTCTTCGGGAACATCATCACCTCGTGGTCATGGTTCGGCACGAACATGCTCGGCATCGGCCTCCATTCCTACGGCTTCACCGATGCCGCGTTCTTCTGGCTCTCCGCCTTCATCCTCTCCCAACTCTTGATCATGGTTTTGGCGTGCCTTGCTCGCCGGAAGCCCGGGGACAATGCGTGATCACTTCCTTTCTCCGCTCATGGGTTCTCAGAAGGTGGTCACAGGGAGACATCGAAGCGGTGAGTGTTCCCTACCCGGCCACGGTCCCCGTCAGCGATGGATGTGCCGACCATCCGCCCAGGTTCTTCGGGTCTCTGTCGCCGGAGAGTGAGTCCGTGGTTGCGATTCTCTCACGCAATCGCCCAAGCACCCCAAGCACCCCGGATATTTCGGAAGAAAGTGCCACGCCTCGACGTATCCCGAACCCACGGGGGCGTAAAGGCTCCCGGGCCGCGGCAAACAACCCGCAGTCAAACCGCAGCTCCTTTCTCCAACGCCCCCAATGAACCGCAGATCTTTCATTTCCACCGCCACCGGGACTTTGGCTGCCAGCACGGTCTTTCCGTCCTTTGCCATCGGCAAGTCCGGGCCTTCGGCGAACGGCAAGTTGAACATCGCCTTCATCGGCTCCGGCGGTTGGATCGCCCGGCAGCCTTATGAGCAAGGCTGCAAAGAGGAAAATCTCGTCGCCTTTTGTGATGTCGACCGCAACCACGCCGCGGAGAACATGAAGAACTGGAAAACCACCCAGCCGTTCTTCGACGACTACCGGGTGATGCTCGACAAGATGCACAAGGACATCGACGCGGTCGTCATTTCCACGCCCGACCACTCGCACTTTCCCGCCACTCTCGCCGCGATGGAGCGAGGCATCCACGTTTACACCCAGAAACCGCTGACCCATAACATCTGGCAGGCCAGGACGCTGGTGAAAGCCAAGGAGCGCTACAAGGTGGTCACCCAAATGGGCAACCAGGGGCACGCCGGCGACGGAATCCGCAAGTCGGTCGAAGCCTATCGGGCCGGCGTGATCGGCGAGGTCAGCGAGGTCTTTGCCCGCAACGACGGCCCGGAGATGGGCAACAAGCATTTTGCCAATCCATCCACCATGCCGCCGCCGCCGTCGCCGGTTCCGGAGGGGCTCGCCTGGGACTTGTGGCTGGGACCTGCAGCGAAGCGCGACTTCTATCTGGATTACCTGCCCTACAAGTGGCGTGCGTTTTATGATTTCGGATCGGGCATGCTGGGTGACTTCGGTTGCCATACCTTTGACACGCCCGTCTGGGCGCTCGATCTGGACCCGCCCGAAGTGGTCGAATGCGTGGCTCGCGAGGATTCGCTCGATGGTCTGATTCCGGCCAGCAGCCAGATCAAGTACCACTTCGCGGCCAATGCCAAACGCGGCCCGGTGGTGCTCAACTGGTTCGAGGGCCATCAGGACTGGACCAAGGTCGGGCGCATCGACAAGTTTGGCGCGGATCACGCCGCGCATCGCGGTCTGGCTTGCTGGATGGTCGGTACCAAGGGCATGATCGGCTGCGGTACCCATGCCGGAGCGCCGGCGATTCTGCCCGGCGACGTGCGTTCGGAATGGCTGGCGAAGCCACCCGCCGAATCGATTCCGCGGGTTGAAGGCGGTCCGTTCCGCGAGTGGCTGCGGGCGATCAAACAAACCGGTCCGGAGCCGGGATCGAATTTCAACTACTCGGCCAAGCTGACTGAAATCATCCTCCTCGGGGTGCTGGCCCAGCGGTTCAAAACCCGCATCGAGTGGGACGCCAAAGCCGGCCGCATCACCAACCACCCGGAGCTGAACGCCTTCGTCAAGGAGCCGGTGCGGCAGGGTTGGGAATATGGCGAGAATTTGTGGCAAGAAGGATGATAT
>JBFZFJ010000049.1:0-4104 GCA_041306405.1 Verrucomicrobiales bacterium
CGGGGATTTACACCGTCTATGGCGGCCTGCTCTCGGCGGTGTGGGCGGATGTGCTGCAATACGCCCTGCTCATGGTCGGCGGCCTCGCGGTGACCGTCATCGGCCTCCATTACTGCGGCGGCCTCGGCGAGCTGATGCGCGCCCTGCCGGAAAAGTTCATCGTCTTCTATCCGTCCACCCATGAGGCCATTCCGTGGAGTGGCCTCGCGACCGGGCTGCTTTCGGTGGGCATCTGGTACAACTGCGCGAACCAGTTCATGATCCAGCGCTGCCTCGGCGCGCGCAGCGAATGGGACGCGCGGATGGGGATCGTGATGGCGGGGTTCAGCAAGGCGATCCTGCCTTTCATCATCGCGGTTCCCGGCATCATCGCCTTCCATCTGTTCAGCGACCGCCTGAGCGACGGCGACCAGGCCTGGCCCTTCATGGTGCGCGAATACCTGCCAGCGGGCATCACCGGTCTCGTCCTCGCCGGCCTGGCCAGCGCGATCCTTTCCACGCTCAGCGCGATCACCACCTCCTCCTCGACGATTTTCACACTCGACCTTTACCGCCCCTTGCTGCGGCCCTCTGCATCCGATCACGAGCTGCACCGCGTTGGCCGCCTGAGCGCGGTGGCGGTCCTTCTGATAGGCGTGGGCGTGGGCCTGCTGATCGCCGCGCTGCCGGGTATCACGGTCTTCGGCTTGATCCAGCAAACCTTCTTTTACATGGCCGCGCCGATCGCCGCGTGTTTCCTCGTCGGCATCCTCTGGCGCGGAGCCACCGCCGCCGCCGCCGTCACCACCATGGTCGCGGGCTTCGCGGTTTTCACTCCGCTTTCCCGCTTCGTGCTGTTTCCGAAAATCCCGTGGCTCGTGCCCTATGACAACTTCATGCACCACACCTTCGCGGTGATGCTGCTTTCGGTCCTCACGCTGGTAACCGTGTCGTTTTTCACGCAACGCAAATCCGCCGAGGAACTCCGCGGCGTGGTGTGGACGCGCGACGCCCTGCGCGGTTCGGAGGTGGGCGGCGTGAAACGTCCCGCGTGGCAGAGCCTCACGCTTTGGTGGGGGCTGATGTTCGCCACGATTGTGGGTCTTTGCACGGCCACTGCGATTTTCGGCAGTCGCAGCGAGGTCATCGAGGCCGAGCGCGCGGCGTTCAAGGTCGAGGGCGGCACCACCGAGATCCGCCCGCGGGGCACCCTGAAGAATTTCAATCTCTGGACCGGCACCGGAGAACTGCTGTTCCGCCCCGAACAGGCGGGCGACCGCATCACCTTCTCGCTGCCCACCGAAAAGCCGGGAAGCTACGACATCGCGCTCGTCGTCACGCGCGGCGCGGACTACGGCGCTTTCCGTGCGGAGATCGATGGCAAGCCGGTCAACATCGGATGGCGCGAACCTTCCGGGGAAGGCTTCCGCGTCGCGCGCAAGGAAAACGGGATTTTCCCTCCGGAACAACGTGCCGCCGACGCAGGCCATGTCGTCGCCCGCGTGGAAATCGGCGGTGAGATCCCCAGCGAAGGCAAGATCCTCGTCACGCTGATCGCGGAAACCGCGGCTTCCATCGGCATCGATTCCGTGATAATCACCCGCCGGTGAAGCACATTACATGATTCCCTTCGGACAACTATCCTCCCGCATCTCCGGCCAGCTCGACACCGGCGGGACCCTGCGCCGCCTTTACGCCACCGACGCCTCGGAATACCAGGAGATGCCGGTGGGCGTGGCGTTCCCCGAAAACGACAGCGACCTGCGCGAGATCATTCGCTTCGCGCGGCGCAACCGGCTCGGCCTGATCCCGCGCGCGGCGGGCACCTCCCTCGCCGGGCAATGCGTCGGCAACGGGCTGGTCGTCGATGTCTCCAAACATTTCACCCGCATCCTCGCCATCGATGCGACAACGCGCCGCGTGCGCGTCCAGCCGGGCGTGGTGCGCAACGAACTGAACCACGCGCTCGCCCCGCACGGCATGTTCTTCGGCCCGGAAACCTCCACGGCGAACCGCGCGATGATCGGCGGCATGGTCGGCAACAATTCCTGCGGCTCCAACTCGATCGTTTACGGCAGCACCCGCGAGCATGTCGTGTCGCTGCGCGGCTTGCTTGCCGATGGCGCCGAAGTGACCTTCGCGGCGCTCAGCCGCGAGGAGTTCGCGGCGAAATGTTCCGGCCCGGACACGCTCGAAACGCGGATCTACCAGGGGGTGAGGGCGATGCTTTCCGATCCGGAAAACCGCCGCGCGATCACGGGAAATTTCCCGCTCGCCTCCATCCCGCGCCGCAACACCGGCTACGCGCTCGACCTGCTGATGGACGCCGAGGTTTTCGATCCGGCGTCCAACAAACCCTTCAGCCTCTGCAAGCTCATCGCGGGATCGGAAGGCACCCTGTTTTTCTGCACCGAGATCGAGCTCGCCTGCTCGCCGCTACCTCCGCCGCACGCCGCGCTGGTCTGCGGGCATTTCGAAAGCGTCGATGAAGCGCTGCGCGCGAACCTGCTCGCGCTGCCGCACGGGCCGAGCGCCTGCGAGCTGATCGACCGCCACATTCTCGACGCCACGAAGTCGAACCTCGCCCAATCCCGCAACCGCGATTTCGTCGTCGCCGATCCCGGCGCGGTGCTGGTGGTGGAGATCCGCCGCGACACGCGCGCGGAGGTGGAGGCGGAGGTCGGGGCGCTGATCGCCGAGTGGAAAAGCGCGGGCCGCGGATACGCCTATCCCGTGCTGTGGGACGGTGAGGGCAACAAGGTGTGGGAACTGCGCCGCGCCGGGCAAGGCCTGATGAGCAACGTGGTCGGCGACACGAAGCCGCGCGAGAACGTCGAGGACACCGCCGTCGATGTCCGCGACCTGCCGGAATACATCGCCGAATTCGATGCGATCATGCGCGGGAAACACGGCATCGACTGCGTGTATTACGCCCACGCCGGTTCGGGCGAGCTGCACACGCGCCCCCTGTTCAACCTCAAGACGCCGGAGGGGCTGAAGATGTTCCGCGACGTGGCCACCGACATCGCGCATCTCGTGAAAAAATACCGCGGCTCGCTCAGCGGCGAGCACGGCGATGGAAGGCTGCGCGGCGAGTTCATCCCGCTGATGGTGGGCGAGCACTGCTACCGCCTCATGCGCGAGATGAAGGCGCTGTTCGATCCGGAGCATCTTTTCAACCCGGGAAAAATCGTCGACACCCCGCCGATGGACACCTCGCTGCGGCACGCGCCGGGGCACGCGACTCCGGAATACGCAACCGTGTTCGATTTCAGCGAAACGCTCGGCGTGTTGCGCGCCGCCGAGAAATGCAACGGCTCGGGCGATTGCCGCAAGGGGCCGCTGGCGGGCGGCACAATGTGCCCGAGCTACATGGCCACCCGCGAGGAAAAGCACACGACCCGCGCCCGCGCCAACATCCTGCGCCAGATCCTCACCGACCCGCAGAACCCCGAAAACCCTTTCGACAGCGAGGAGATCAAGGAGGTCATGGATCTCTGCCTTTCCTGCAAGGCCTGCAAGTCGGAGTGCCCTTCAAGCGTCGATATCACGAAGCTCAAGGCCGAGTTCCTCCAGCATTACCACGACGCCCACGGCGTGCCGCTGCGCTCGCGCCTGATCGCGGGCTTCGCCGCAAGCGCGCGCCTCGCCTCGTTCGCGCCGTGGCTCTACAACGCGTTTTTCCAGACCCCCGCACTGCGCCGGATCGCGAACCGCGTGATCGGCTTCCACCCCGACCGCAGCATCCCGCGCCTCAACCGCGTGACCCTGCGCCGCTGGTTCGCCCGCCGCACACCGCTCGCCCCTCTGCACGGCGAACGCACCGGCCGCGTCCATCTTTTCTGCGACGAGTTCACCGACCACAACGATCTCGACGCCGGGATCGCCACCGTGGAACTGCTGGAGCTGCTGGGTTACGCGGTGAACCTGCCCGACCACGCCGAGAGCGGGCGCGCGTCGCTTTCCAAAGGCCTCATCCGCCGAGCCAAAGGCTTCGCCGAGACCAACGTGAAACGCCTGGCTCCGCTGGTGTCGCGGGACGAGCCGCTCATCGGCATCGAGCCCTCCGCGATCCTCGGTTTCCGAGACGAGTATCCTTCGCTGGTCGATCCGTCGCTGCGTGAA
>JBFZFJ010000050.1:0-9551 GCA_041306405.1 Verrucomicrobiales bacterium
GTCGGCCAGCTCCACCGCCTGCAAGCCGATGTCGGCTGCCGCAACACGCTTTTCAACGGCAAGGCGCAGACCGGCGCGCGCTACTACGAGCACCTCCGCGCCACCGGCCTCTCGCGTTTCCGCGTCGAGCTGCTGGACGAGGCCGAGGACGCCGCGAAAACCATCCGTGCCTATCAGGATCTGCTCAGCGGCAAGTCGGACGCCTTCGAACTCCTCAACCAGGTCCAGGCCCTTGAAAAACTCGGCGTCACCGAAGGCACGCTGGCCGAGCATTGACAGGCGCCCGCCGGTCAGATGTAGGAACGGTAGGCGGGATGATAGAGCGACCGGCGCACCGCAGGCTCGATCTCGTCATCCGTGAGGGGAATGCCCGCCAGGCCGGAATGGACGGCTTCCCGCGCGACGGCGGTGGCGATCTTCACGGACACCTCGCGGATGCGGGCGAGCGACGGATAGATCCGGCCGAGCGCGAGGTCTTCATCGGTCACGAGGCCGGCCAGGGTGCGGGCGGCGACGAGAAACATGCGTTCCGAGACTTCCGCGGATTCCACGACCAAGGAGCCCAGGCCGACACCGGGGAAGATATAGACGTTGTTTCCCTGCCCGGGAACGAAGGTGCGTCCTTCGAATTCGACGGCGGGAAACGGACTGCCGCTGGCGAAAATGGCGCGACCACCCGACGAGCGATAGGCGGCCTCCGCGGTGCATTCCGCTTGGGAAGTCGGATTGGAGAGGGCGAAAATCACCGGGCGCTCGTTGAACTCCGCCATCCGGGCGATGATTTCGGGAGTGAACTTCGCGGGCGTGCCGGAGACGCCGATCAGGGCGGTGGGACGGAGGGTTTCCACCGCCTCCGCCAGCGTGGTCAGCGGCGGATGTGGGTGCGCGTAGGGAATTTTGTGATGGGCGAGTTCCGCCAGACGTTGCTGGACGACCAGGCCCTGGGAATCGACAAACCAGGAGCGCGCCCGCGCCGCGCTTTCTGACAGGCCGGCGTCGTCCGCCGCGGCGCAGAACAAATCGGCGATACCGGTGCCCGCCTCGCCCGCGCCGAGGAACAGGAGCTTCTGTTCCGCGAGCGATTGGCCGGTTTCGCGCAGGGAGGCGATCAGGCCGGCCAGGGCGACGGCCGCGGTGCCTTGGATGTCGTCGTTGAAACTGCAGATCCGTTTCTGATAGTCTCGCAGCAGGTGGAAGGCGGTGGTGTTGCCGAAGTCCTCCCACTGCAAGAGCGCCTTGGGGAAAACGCGCTTCACGGCGGTGACGAACTCGTCGATGAACGCGTCATATTCGCCGCCGCGCACACGCGGCTGGTTCAGTCCCAGATAGGTCGGGCTGTCGTGGAGGTTGCCGTTGTTGGTGCCGACGTCGAGCGTGATGGGCAGGCAGTAGGCCGGATGCAGTCCGGCGCAGGAAGTGTAGAGCGCGAGTTTTCCAACAGGAATCCCCATGCCGAGCACTCCGAGGTCGCCGAGGCCGAGGATGCGCTCGCCGTCGGTGACCACGATCATGCGCACGTCGGTCTGCGGCCAGTGGCGGAGGATCTCGGCGATGCGGCCGCGCTCGCGGATGCTGATGAACATGCCGCGGGGACGGCGGAAAATCACCCCATAGTCGAGGCAGGCCTGGCCGACGGTGGGCGTGTAGATGATGGGGATCATCTCCTCGGGGTGGGTTTCGAGGAGTTTGTAGAAGAGGGTTTCGTTGCGGTTTTGCAGCAATGTCAGGAAGACGTATTTTTCGAGAGGCTCGGGCTGGCGCTGGAAATTGGCGTAGGCGCGGACCAGTTGCTCTTCCAAGGTGAACACCCGCGGCGGCAGCAGTCCGCGCAAGCCGAGGGCGTCTCGTTCCTCTTCCGGGAAAGCAGTGCCTTTGTTCAACAGGGAATTGGCAAGCAGGGCGGAGCCGCGGGGAAACGTGGCGCCACCGGTGGCCTGCAGGCTTGGCGCGTGCGGAGCGGGTGTTTTCACGGCCTGACATTGGAGAGCCCTCGGAGGAATCACAACGCGCCTGCTTCGATATTACACGCAAATCATGCAGTGTGCCCGCTCCGACTCAGCCTTTCCACAGCATCCGCACGCCGAAGAGGACCAGCACGCAGCCGAAGATCCGGGTGAGCGTGTGATTGCTGAGCGAGCGCATCAGGTCGCTGCCGAACCAGGCGGCCACGGCGGAGGCGAGGCCCACGGCGAGGACGATCTTCCAGTTGATGAGCCCGTCGACGCGGGAATTGTTAGCCGTGGCGGCGATGGCGGTCACGATGATGACGGCCATCGAGGTGGCGACGGCTTGCTTGTGCTCGATGCCGAGCGCGAGGACGAAGGCGGGCACCATGACGAGGCCGCCGCCGACGCCGCAGAGCGCGCCTAGCAGTCCGGCGACAAGGCCGATGAGGATGGCGGAAACGAGGAATTTCATCGGCGGCGTTTTGCTTGCGGGGTTGTGGAAATCAGCGCTTGAACGGATTTGAGACGTCCTCAATCCGCCGAGTCGTCAAACCGCGGTTGGGTAAATCAAGATGATCACGCGACGAACCCGCGGGCGGATCGCGAAGATGGCATCAGTCGGTGCCGGCGAGGCGGTGGTTCAGCGCGATCGAGCGGCGGAGGGCGAGCATCACATCAACCAGACCTTGATGGGATGACGCCGCGGTGGCGCAGGCCGGATGATGGTGGGTGTTGCGGCTGATGAAACGGCCGATCTCGGCGTAGAGCTGGCGCATCTGGGTGTCTAGCAATCCGCTTTCCGCCCGCAGGATGGAGATCTCCTTGTTGCCGTCGGTGATCACTAGGAAGGCCTCGGAGGCGTGCATCCGGCGGTCCCTTTTCTTCTCGTTGAGCTGCTCGTCCACGAGGTCAACCTTGTCATCGCCCGCTTCGATTTCGGCGCCGATCAGGAGTCGTTGTTTTTTGAGGTCGGAAAATTTGAGTTTGAGATCGGCAAGGCGGCGTTTGACCTCGGCGATTTTCTCTTTGTCCGCCTCCGAGCCTTTCGACTCGTTGGTGAGCACCTCGAGTTTCATCTTGAATCCGTCATAGGCGCGGCGGACTTCGCGGGCTTCGGCGACGATTTCATCGCGCCGCCGGGCGAGGGTTTCGAGTTCGGTGAGCAGGTGGATGCGTTGATCCATCAGCTCCTGATGGACTTCCGGAGTGTTGTTGAGAACGCTGGCGCGCTCCTCGTGGGCCTTGTCGAGTTCGATCTGGCAGTCCTCGACTTTTTTCCGGATCAGCTCCTTCTCCTTGATGAATTTCCGCAGGTTCCAGTACTCGACGGAAAGCTCCTCGATGTCCTCGACCTTCTCCCAGATCGCCATCCCGAGCTGTGCCTCGGCCTCGCGCAAAAGATGCATTTCGCTCGCCGCGTCCGCCATGCGCTGGTTCTTTCGGAAATAACCGAAAGTCTGCGCGACACGGGCGATGAGATAGCGGGAAGAAGTCATGGGAAATGCAGATTGGCTTATTTGGCAATCTTGCGTTGCAGGCTCTCGATGACGGAGAAGTCTTCAAGAGTCGTCACGTTGCCCGAGATCTTGCCCGTGGAAACGAGTTCTTTCAAGAGGCGCCGCATGATTTTTCCGGAACGGGTTTTCGGCAGGCCGGGAGCGAAGTGGAGATCGTCCGGCTTGGCGATCGCGCCGATGACCTTGCCGACGTGATTGCGCAACTCGGCGCGGAGGGCTTCGGACTCCTCGTAATTCCCCTTCAGCGTGACGAAGGCGGCGACGGCCTGGCCCTTCATTTCGTCCGGGCGGCCGACCACCGCGGCTTCCGCGACGGCGGGGTGGGAGACGAGCGCGCTCTCGATTTCCGCGGTGCCGAGACGGTGACCGGAGACGTTGAGCACGTCATCGAGGCGGCCGATGATCCAGAAATTGCCGTCCTTGTCGCGGCGCGCGCCGTCGCCCGCGGTGTAGATGCCGCCGGGGTAGTCCGACCAGTAGGTCTTCTTGTAGCGCTCCTTGTCGCCGTAAATCGAGCGGATCATCGATGGCCATGGCTTGCGAATGACCAGGCGGCCGTCCTGGCCGTTTTTGCATTCGTTGCCCGCGTCGTCGAGGATCGCGGCGTCGATGCCGAAAAACGGCAGCGTCGCGGTGCCGGGCTTGCAAGGGGTGGCTCCGGGAAGCGGGGAAATCAGGATCGCGCCCGTCTCGGTCTGCCACCAGGTATCGACGATCGGGCAGCGTCCGCCGCCGATGTGCTTGTGGTACCAGTTCCAGGCTTCCGGGTTGATCGGCTCGCCGACCGAGCCTAGCAGGCGAAGCGAGGACAGATCGTGGGCGGCGGGAAAATGGTCGCCCGCCTTGATGAAGGCGCGGATCGCGGTCGGCGCGGTGTAGAAAATCGTGACGCCATATTCCTCGACCATTTTCCAGAAGCGGCCGAAATCCGGGCAGTTCGGCGCGCCTTCATACATCACCTGGGTGACGCCGTTAGCCAGCGGGCCGTAAACGATGTAGGAGTGACCGGTGATCCAGCCGACGTCGGCGGTGCACCAGTAAACATCCTCGTCGCGCATGTCGAAAATGTATTTGCAGGTCGAGTAGGTGCCGGTGAGGTAGCCGCCGGAGGTGTGGAGGATTCCCTTCGGCTTGCCGGTCGAGCCGGACGTGTAGAGCACGAAGAGCGGGTGCTCGGAGTCGAAGCCCTTGGCGACGTGTTTCGAGGAAACGCTGGCGACCTCGTCGTGCCACCACGCGTCGCGCTTGGCGTCCATCGAGATTTCGTTTGCGCAGCGTTTGACGACGATGACACGCTTGACCTTGTCGTATTTCGCGAGCGCTTCATCGACCACCGGCTTGAGGGCGACGACCTTGCCGCGCCGCCAACCGCCGTCGGCGGTGACGATGGTGGTGGCGCCGGAGTCCTCGAGGCGATCGACGATGGCCTCCGAGGCGAAGCCGCCGAACACCACGTTGTGCACCGCGCCGATGCGGGCGCAGGCCAGCATCGCGATGGCGGCTTCCGGAATCATCGGCATGTAAATGAGCACGCGGTCCTTGGCCTTGACGCCGTTCTTGAGGAGCACGTTGGCGAAGCGGCAGACGTCCTTTTGAAGCTGGCCGTAGGTGATCACGCGTTTGTCACCGGGCTCGCCCTCCCAGATGATGGCGGCCTTGTTTTTGCGGGGGCCGGCGGCGTGGCGATCCACGCAGTTTTCGCAGACGTTGAGCTTGCCGCCGTCGAACCACTTCGCGTGCGGGGGCTTCCAATCGAGCACTTTGGACCACGGTTTTTGCCAAACCAGTTCCTTCGCCTCACGCGCCCAGAACTTGTCGGGCCGGTCGATGGATTCTTTGTAGAGCTTCTTGTAAGCCGCCATCGATGGGATGCGGGCCTTCGCGGAAAATTCCTTGGATGGCTTGTGGACGGTGTCCAGATCGTGGTTGGAAACGGATTTTTTGGCGCTCATGGGATTCGAAAAATTCAGATGGCGGCACGCATGACGGCTCGTCGTTGCGGGAAACTAGAAAGCTATCGCACGGGCGGCAAGCCGGAAGAATCACGGATTCCTCCCGGTTCTTCGTTATTTCTTCGAAGGCGATTTGCGGGAAACCGTGATCCCGGTCATCGAGGAAATCGAAAACCGCCTCTCCTGGCAGCCGCAACCCAGCTTCCGCTTCGCGAAGATCGGCGACGCCATCGAAGACACCGCCACGCGTGATAAATCGCAGGACACCGATCCCATCACTGTCGAGATCCGGCAGCAGATGGAAGCCTTGCTGGAATCGACCAAGAGCCAGCGCAGGATCACCCCCACCGGGACCGAAATCTCGTGAATCCCATCGTCTTACGCGTCGCTATCATCGCGACGGCGCTGGTCGTCTGGTTCTGGACCCAGAAGCTTATCGCCCGCAAATGCGGCGGCATGACCTGCATCGGCGATGCCGCGCACCAGTTCACCGCGAACCTTCACCTCTACTTTTCCGAAAACGAAAAATCCGCCAACCGAGCGCTGATCATCAGCTGAAATGAGGATCTTGCGCCCTCGAACCGCTCAATCCCGCCTCTTTTTCCTCGGTTCATCCGAGGCTTCGCGCTTTTTCTCGGGCTTCGGATTTCCCAGCAGCATCTGAATTTCCACGGAATTCAAGGCCGCCCAGGCGCCGGGTTCCAAATCGCCGAGCCACAGCGCGCCGATGCGCACGCGCAGCAGCTTGGTTACCTGATAGCCGAGCGTGTCGAACATCACCCGGATCTGGCGCTTCGCGCCGTGATCGAGCACCACCTTGAGGCGGCGGGACGAGAGGCGCTCGATGGATTTCGCCTTCAATTTCCCCTCGGTCGTGAAGACGCCTTCGAGAAACTGGTCGAGGTGGGCGTTTTCGAACGCCTGGTTCGAGGTGACGAGGTATTCCTTCTCGATCGACTTCGACGGGTGCATTAACTGCTGCGAAAGATCGCCGTCGTTGGTCAAAATCAGCAGGCCTTCTGAGTCCATGTCGAGCCGCCCGACGTGGTGCAGCGAGTGCAGCGAGGCTGGTAGCATTGAGTAAATCGTGTCCCGGCCGAGTTCGTCCTCGCGGGTGCAGACGAAGCCGCGCGGCTTGTGGAAGGCGACGATCATCGTCTCGCGCGGAGCCACCCGCTTGCCGTCCACCTTCACGTGGTCGCCGGGTCCGATGCGGGTTCCCATGTTGACGCACGGGCTGCCATTCACCTCCACGCGACCGGCCTTGATGAGTTCATCGCAAGCGCGACGGGAGCCCACGGCGCAGGACGCGAGGTATTTGTTGAGGCGGGTGCCGTCGTTGGTTGCCATGGGAGCTGTAAATACAAAAGGCGCGAACCCGGTGGGATCCGCGCGTTTTAGAAAGTGGTGTCGTCTGAGGAAGAAGCCAGGGGGTTAGCCCTCGTGCTTGGTCTTCGGAAGTCCGACGGGGGACCTGCCGGCTTTCCATTCGCCGCGCTCCTTGAGGAGTTTGACGCGCTCGAAGCGCTTGAGAACGGAACGTTTGCCGCCGACGGTGGCATTGGACTTGAGGCTATTGTGCTTGGACATCTCGGAATGAGGTTAAAGATCGCGGGAGGCGGAAACTAGGGACGGCTTTTCCCCGTGGCAATCCGAAAAAGGGGAAATTTTTCCATGGCGGCGGTCGGAAGCCTCCGCCCCGGTTCACCTCGGTCATTTCACGTCCGGGCTGCGCCCGAATTTTGCCTCGCGTAAAACAGGGATGAATGGGATCGTTGATCTCGCTTGCAGATCAACGGATAAGAACTGCTAATCCGTGAGCCGCGACCATGTGTCGCCCGTTGGCGCGTTGTGATCTCAATACCGGATCTGCGATTACTCCGCACCAAGTCCCAACTCATCTTCCAGCATCGCGGTGAGACAGCGCGGCGGGTGGTCCATGCAATGCGGAGCGATGGCGATAACCGCATCTAAAGGCTCTTTGTGGAATTCCCGCATGACGGGTTCCGTATCGGCTCCGTCGGTATTTTCCGCGTTCCCCTGCGCTGACTGTTGTCGATAGATCGTGCGCATCAAAAGCAGAAAGCACGCCTCGCGACGGGCCGGGGTAGGCTGTCTTTCGAGAAACGCACGGCATTCTTTTTCAAGACCCTCAAGTGTGTCACCCTCCTTCGCGCTCAGATAGAGCTCCGCGTAGTCGATGAAATCCCGCAGCGGAGCGAGCGCAGGATTTTCCCGGGCATGCCTGAAGGGCTCCGCCGCCGCCGGGCGCGGATCGGGCTTGCTCTCCCAAGAGCGGAACTCCGGGAAATCACTGCAGCGCAGTCGCAGCTGGATGTATTCGTCGCGAGCTTCCTTGGGCAGACCCGGAACTTGATAGAAGAGCGTCAGATCCTCGAACAGATTGGTAAATCCGAGCGCATGGCCGTTTTCCCGCAGAACCAAACTTGCCCCGCCTTGGGAAAATGTTTCGTCGGCGTTCTTTCTTGATCGTTTCCATGCGGCTTCGAACGCGTCGCCCAGCGCGACCATCGCCTGCGCCTTTTCCTGGGGCTGACCTTTTGCGGCCGCCTCTGCCAGTGATGCGAATTCCATGATCCGCTCCCGCGCCTGCGGATCGCCGATGGATTTCGAAGCTCCCGCGAAATCCTCGCCCGCTGCATCCGGCAGACGGAAATAGATCACATCGTTGGCGGCGACCTTTTCCACCCGGACCAGCGCGTTCGCGTCCGGCCAGCGCGCCACCAGCATCTCGCCCGCCCGCACCGCAGACTGCCCGAGCGCGAAGGATTTCTCAGCCCGGAACACGGTGATGCCGTCCTTCGTCGGTGAAATGAGTTTCAGCTCGCGGCGGAAAATCACGTCGTCCCACGACCATTGCCGGAGGTGGCCGCGCGACTTTCCGTCCGCTCCGTAAATCGTCAGCCGCGAAAGCCACGGCAGCCCGGTCTTCCACGGCACGCCGCATTCCGGGGAAATGCGCCATGAATCCACGTGCCGCCGCTTTGCTGGCTTCCCTGGAGCGCGGGTCCGCGCCGACGGGCGATGGCTGGCCGCGGCTGAGCGAGCTGCTGGAGAAGCATTCTGATAGCGCGTTCGGCCGGGCCCACGGTTTCGACTCGATCCGCAGCCCGGAGGATTTCCGCGAGGCGGTTCCGCCGATGAGCTACGAGGAACACCGGCCTTGGATTGACCGCGCCGCAGCCGGGGAAATGCGGGTGCTCGCGTGCGACGAGCCGATCGGATTCGAACGCACGTCCGGCACCTCGTCGCGGGCGAAGTGGATTCCTATCACCTCGGGCCTGCGAGGGGAGTTCGCCCGCGGGCTGGCCGCGTGGTTCGGCGCTTGGAAAATCCGCCGGCCGGAAGCTTTCGAGGGCCGGGCCTACTGGGCGATTTCGCCGCCGGGCATGAATCAGGAAACCACGCCCGGCGGGCTGCCGGTGGGCATGACCAGCGACGCGGCGTATTTCCCGGACGAGATCGGCGGGCGCCTGGCGAAGTGGCTGGTGGTTCCTGAACTGAGCGGGAAAACTGAATCGGTTTTCGAGGAAACGGCGGAATCCTTGCTCGCCACACCTGACTTGAGCGTCGTCTCGGTGTGGGGCCCGACGTTTCTGCTGGGCGTCGATGCCGCCGTGCGCCGCTTGCGCGGCGATTTCACGTGGCGGGAAATCTGGCCGCGACTCGCGCTGGTGAGCTGCTGGGCGGACGCGTCGAGCGCGCCATGGATTCCGCGTCTGCGCGAGCGACTCGGCGGGATTCCGATCGAGGGAAAAGGCCTGCTAGCGACTGAAGGCGTCACCTCCGTTCCGGATGCGATCGACGGCAGCCCGCGGCTGGCTAGCGAATGTCATTGGCATGAATTTCTCGACGAAGCGGGGGATTTCACCGCGATCCCCGATCTCCAGCCAGGCCGGATTTACGAAGTCCTTCTCACCACTGGCGGCGGGCTCTACCGCTACCGCGGCGGCGACCGCGTGCGGGTGACCGGCATCGGCGCGGACGGCCTGCCGCGGCTCCGCTTCGTGGGGCGCGCCGGAACCGTCTCGGATCTGGTAGGGGAGAAGCTTCATGAGGAGCAAGTCGCTGAGGCGTTAGCCAGCCGCGGGTTTCTGGTGGCCGATCCGGATCGA
>JBFZFJ010000051.1:0-13032 GCA_041306405.1 Verrucomicrobiales bacterium
CGGTTGAACCACTGGGTGAAGCGCTGCAACAGCCCCTTCATGAACTCACCCAGATCGTGCATCCGGTATGCGAAACGCCCGTGAATCCTGCCTACCAGCACCGACTCCTCGCCACGCCCCTCTTTCACCAACTTCCTCGCCTCCGCCAATTCCGCCGCCACCCCGGCGACGAACGCCTCACTGTAGATCGCCCCAAGCCGCCTCAATAACTCCCCATCCGTAAGTCCGTCCTCCGCCATCGACGGCACCTCAAGCAGAAGGTGGAAGTGATTGTCCATCAGGCAGTAGGAAACCACCCGACCGCCGGTGAACTTCTCCTGCATCCGCATCAGGGTCCGGAACCTCTCCTTTTCCTCCACCCCCAGCACAAAGCGCCGGTCCACCACCCGTGAAATGCAGTGGTAGAACACCGGCTACTTCTCCGAATGCCGCCACTCCGCCAGCCAACGCGCCTTTCTCATGGTCACACCTTACTTTCCGGAAGGAACAGTCGGCAAGCCTTTTCTTGATTAAGGGCCTGTCCCTTTAACATGTTCATGTATCTGAAAGTTGCCAGCCCGTAATCTTCCCTGCATCGCCCCCCGCGCCCGCCCTGCGGCCCGACCGGCGCTTTCAACGGCCTTTCACCCAAACCACATCTCCAAATCCGCCATCGCCGCCCTGACATTCCCTGCTGCCCCGGCCGCAATCATACCTGAAAGAAAACTTAACACCTGCCGTAGCTTCTGAGTCCACGCGGACTTGTTGATCCAAGCGACACCCCAGACACCCGGAACCCATGATCAAACGACGTGATTTCATCAAAACCGCAGCGGCCGGAGGTCTGCTGATGTCACCCGCCATGCAGGTCATGGCCGCCAGTGGCAGGCAGCCTTTTCGCATCGGCGCGTGCGACTGGTCGATCGATTGCCGGGGCGAATTGAAAGCCTTCGACGTCGCCAGGGAAATCGGCCTCGATGGAGTGCAGGTGAGCTTCGGCGGGGGTGACGAGAAAAACAACCTGCGCCTGCCGGATGTCCGCAAGACCTATCTGGAAAAAGCGGCCGACACCCGGGTCGCCATCGCCTCGCTGGCCATGGGCGTCCTCAACCAGACCCCTTACGCGTCCGATCCCAGAACCGAAAAATGGGTCGAGGAATGCATCGATGCGATGGCCGCCATGAAAGTGGAGATCGTGCTGCTGGCATTTTTTGGGGACGGCGACATCAAGGACAAGCCCGACCTTCAGGACGAGGTGATCAAACGGCTCAAACGGGTGGCCCCGAAGGCGGAAAAGGCGGGAGTCATACTGGGCTTGGAAAGCTGGCTCAACGCGGAGGAACACATCCGCATCGTGGATTCGGTGGCCTCGCCCGCGGTCAAGGTTTATTACGACGTGGCCAACATGACCACCCGCGGCTACAACCTTGAAAAGGAGATCCGCCAACTCGGGCACGACCGCATCTGTCAGGTGCACTGCAAGGAGAACGATTCGCTGTTAGGCAAAGGCAAGGTCGATTTCACCAAGGTGCGCGATTCGCTCGCGGACATCAACTATAGCAACTGGCTTGTCATCGAGGGAGCAAGGGAGAACAAAAAACCGGTGGTCGATTGCTATCGTCACAATCTGGATTACCTCCGCGGCGTCTTTAATCCACGGTGATGATCCCAGAAACCGCGAATGGACACGAATAAGACTCTAAAAAGAGAGGCTTTGCGGTTTCATGGGTTTTTGGTAGTTGATTCGGAGCACTCAACTCTTGAGTCCAGTGGCGTCGAATGATAAGGCGTTTTTCGAAGAAACCACTTCGTCCCATGTGACGGTCTCGCCGTTGCGATAGCAGGCCTCACGGGCGAGCAGGGCGAGGTAATGGCTGCGCACGCTCGGCGCGACGGTTTCCTGAGCGTAGTTGCCCTTGGTGATGTTGTCGTGGAAGGTTTTCCAGTTCTCGGTGATGCCGCGGTTGTAGATGCCGCGGACTTTCTCCTTCATGAAGCGGTCGCCATAGAATGATTCCTTGCCTCGGATCATCACCTCGCCGGAGTAATCGGCCAGCAGACTGCCCTCGCTGCCGTGGAGCCTGACATAGATGCCGTGTTGGTCCGGAAGATCGTGGCCGTCAATACGCTTGCCGCGGAACACGACTTTAAGTCCATCGCCGAAGTCATAGGTGGCGAGCCAGTGGTCTTTCACGTCGCCGGGGCGTGGATCGGGGTAGCGATCCAACAGGAAGCGGCCGCACTGGCCGGTGGCGGAGAGCGGGTTGCGGCCGATCATCAGGCTGGCCATGTCGATGGCGTGGATACTGTATTCGATGATCGACTCGCCGCAGAGGTCGCGCCACTGGAGCCAGTTCTTGAGTTTCGCCTCTTGGCTGTCCTGAGGAACCCGCAGTTCAAACGCGGGGCACGTGCCTTCGATTTCGCCGAATCCCAGCGTGCCGAGACTGCCGGCGGCGGCGAGGCGCGCGGCCTCGTTGTAGTGGGCAAGCGCGCGGGTCTGGAAATCGACGAGAACGCAGCGCTTCTTCTCGGTGGCCTTGCGGGCGGCGGCTTCGATGCGTGCGACGCCCGGTGCGTCCACGGCGATCGGTTTGGCCAGCCAGACGTGAACGCCGGCTTCGACCGCGGCTTCGACCTGTTCCGGGTGGAAATACGGTGGTGACAAGACGGCGGCGATGTCGATGCCGCCCGCATCGAGCAGTTTCTTGAAACAGTTGAGTCCGGTGTAGCGGCGGTCCGCGGGGACTTTGAATTTCTCGCCTTGGCCATCCACGGCTTCCTGAAAGTAATCCGCGAGCGCGACGATTTCGAACCGGCTGTCTTTGAGCGCCATCTCGCCGACGATGTTAGATCTTCCACCGCAGCCAATGATGCCGATGCGGAGCTTGCTGCCACCGTCGTTCTGAGCACGGGCGATGTGAGGCATGGAGACGGCCGCAGCGGCGAGGCCGGAGTGGGCGATGAAATTCCGGCGGGTGAGCGAGGTTAGATAGGTATTCATGGTTTGATAGGAAATTGCTTTTGAGATGAAGGCCGCTGAGAAAGCTCATGGGAGGACCGGAGGCGGGGAAAAGGGGGATTTGGGTAAAGCTGAAATGCTGAAAACTGAGACGCTGAAAGGAAGAATGCTCCGTGGAACGCCAGAATCTGGCGAGATTAGGAGATTTTACGACGATTTTCATTCGCCACGAGCGTAGCTCTCCAGACCGCTTTGCCAAGATTTCTTCGACTGCGGTTTTCTGGTGGTTAGGCTTCCTGCCTGTCAGGTGTATTCGAGAACCAGGATGCGCTCGTCGTCCAGTTGGATTTCGGGTGCCTGCCATGTTTGGCTTACTTCTTCGCCAAGGCTTCGAAGCACACGTTGGTCGATGCCATCCAGGTCGGGATTTGAAGGATTCCGGGGACGGTTGACCCAGTCGAGATCCGGTTCGTCGTCGGGGATCCATTCCTTGATGGCCTGCCACGGCGGTTAGATGGGCTCCATCGTCTCGATGTCAAAAGGTGGCGGTGGTGGACGGGGGAGCTGGATGATCACCGCCAAGCAGTGGCGAATTTTTCAATTCGACCATCCCTTGTGTAGGGACTCTGGCCAATGAGCCCGAAAGGGGACCTGGAGATCCCGTGCTTTCGCCTCAAGCGGTACCTCCGCCGCCATTTCGTGGCATCGCGCTGGACTCCGCCGGTTCGCCGACTCAAATTCCGCGCATGAAACCCCGTTTTTCCCCACCGCACGGCGCGCAAAACAAACAGGCCCGCGAAAACCGCCACGTCCAGACGGTGGAAACCATCGTTCCCTCGCTCGACGAGGACGACGTGTTGGCCATCGTCGCACAGCAGGCGGTGCCCTTCGTTTTGATCCTCGACTGCGTGCAGGACCCTCACAATCTGGGAGCCATCCTCCGCACCGCTGATGCAGCGGGCGTGCACGTGGTGGTCGCGCCCAAGGACAAGGCCGTCGGCATCACCGAGACCGTGCGCCGCGTCTCGGTGGGCGCGGCGGATCACGTGCCGTTCGCCCAGGTGACCAACCTCGCCCGGACGATGGAGAAGCTCAAGGCCGCCGGGTTGTGGCTCGTCGGCACCTCGGATCACGCGAAATCCAAGTCGATTTACGAGCTCGATCTCAAAGGCCCGCTCGCGCTCGTCCTCGGGGCCGAGGAAAAAGGCATGCGCCGCCTGACCGAGGAAAACTGTGATTTCCTCGCCTCCATCCCGATGGCCGGAAAAGTCGAGTGTCTCAACGTCTCGGTGGCCACCGGCGTCTGTTTGTTCGAGGCGGTGCGCCAGCGCCGGGTCGCCAGTGAATGAACCGGTCCGGGTGTTGTCCGACCTCCATCTCGGCCATAAAATCTGCCGCATCGGGCAAGTCTCCGCGCTTCGACCGTTGATCGCCGGAGCCGGCACGGTCATTTTCAACGGCGACACCTGGCAGGAACTCGCGCGGCCGTTTCTCGAACGCTCGACCGCGATGCTCGACGAGTTGAAATCACTCTGCCGCGAGGAAGGTGCCGAAGCGGTTTTTCTATCCGGAAATCACGATCCCGGCTGGCCCGGCCCCGGCTGGGTGGAACTGGCGGGCGGGCGGATCGTCGTCACCCACGGCGACGCCTTGTTGTTCGACGGCTCGCCGTGGAAGCGCGAGATCCTCGTTAGCGGCAAGCGGGTGATGGAGCTTTGGGACGAGCATCCCCGCGCCGACGTTGATGTGGAGGAGCGCCTGCGGGTGGCACGGAAAATCGCCCGCGAGCTTTGCTCCGTCGAGTATCCGACCGGCCGGAGATTCGTGCAGCGGGCGTGGGACGCGATCCAGCCGCCGAGGCGCGCGGTCAAGATGATTGAAGCCTGGATGACTCAAGGTCCGATGGGTGCGAAATTCTGCGAGCGCTATTTCCCGCAGGCGGAAATGCTCGTCATCGGTCATTTCCACCGCGTCGGCAGCTGGCTGAGAAACAGCCGCCGCGTGATCAACACCGGCTCGTTCACCGCTCCGGGCCGCGCCCATTGGGTGGAGTGGAACGATGGCTGGCTCAGCCGCGGCGTGATCGACGAATCCCCGGAAATGTGCCGCAAGGGCGAGACGCTCGACGTCTGGCGATTCTGAAAAAGGTGGTACACGAGGACGGGATCGAACCGCCGACCAATCCGGTGTAAGCGGACCGCTCTACCGCTGAGCTACTCGTGCAGGGGCAGGGCGGGAAGCTGCCGGGAGATTTCGCGAAGATCAAGCCCGGAGTGTTGCAGGCTTGCGGGCGCGGCGCGGCGGTGGTTTGTTCCCCGGACGAATGCATTTGCGCCTCTCAGATCAAGAACTCGCCACGCTGGTGGAAATGGTCAGCCTCGCGGCCAACGTCGCGTCGTGGAACCAGAAGGAAACCGCCAACGACCAGGTCTCGGCGTTTGAGAATCTGGAAAGCAAGATTCTCGAAAAAGCCGGCCACTCCGGGCTGGGCGACTGGATCGAGTTCGACGAGGAAACCCAGCGTTTCCGGGTGAAGGCGGAGCGGGAGGAAAACCTGTTCTATCACGAGTGCTACGAGGAGTTCCGCAACGAGAGCTTCTGGGACGAGCTGGCCGTGCGGCTCGCGGACCGCGACCTCGCACGGGCGATCGGCTTCAAGGAGTGGGAAAAACTCAGCGAGGAAGACCGCCGCGCGCGCACCGTCGCTTGGGAAAAGCGCTACTGGGAGGAGTTCTCCAAGCGCGGCGTCGAGCGCGTGGTGGTGGTGACGCCGCCCGGCGAGGGCTGAGCCGCATGCGAACGAAGTCCAATGGTCGCGCGGCGGCCGGAGTGATAGACATGTCATTTGAAACGGCCGGATTCGCCGCCGTCCGGGCGCTACGCCGGATGGCGGAATTCCCCCCAAGCTCATGCACACGCTCCTCAAACCGTCGGTCCACTGGCTCTTCGTTTTCATCCCGGAGGCCCCGCTGCCACCGTGATTCGATTCCTTCATGGTTCGCTCCTTCGTCCCAAAAAAAACCAAGATGCCAAATCGGAGCAAAGGGTAGTTGACGGCCGGGGGGATTTAATGGGATGACTATGAGTTGCAATGAGCAGAAGTCCGTAACCACAACTCCCCCCGTCATGAAACCTCGATCCTTTCGATTCAAAAATTTGACACAACCTTTCCGCGGCGCACTCGCCATCCTGTGGGTGGGCATCCTCGCTCCGGGCGCGTCAGCCTTGCTAGGTCAGAATGCCCCCGCAGGCGGCAGAGCAACCACTACCACAAACACCGGACCGCAGGAGGCGTGGAGGCTCCCGAATGATCAATTGGACTCCCTGGTCGCTCCCATCGCGCTCTATCCCGATCCATTGTTGAGCCAAACGCTGGTGGCCTCCACCTATCCGCTCGAAATCATCCAGCTTCAGCAGTGGCTGGCGAGGAACAAGGATCTGAAGGATCAGGCGCTGGCCGACGCCGTGAAGAAGCAGCCTTGGGATCCCAGCATCCAGTCCATGGTCGCGGTGCCGGATGTGATCGAGCGCCTTGCCGGCAACGTGCAATGGACCACGGAACTGGGGAACGCGTTTCTGGCGCAGCCTGCGGATGTCATGGACGCCGTCCAGCGCATGCGCGCGAAGGCCCAGGGGACGAATGTGTTGGTGAGCAACACCCAGCAAACGGTCGGAACCGAAGTCGTCGAAGGCGAAAAGGTGATCGTGATCCAGCAGGCCGACCCGAAGGTGGTTTACGTCCCCTCATACGATCCGGTCGTGGTTTATGGACCGCCGGTCTATCCCTATCCGTCTTATGTCTATCCCGGCTATGTCCCGGGAACGGGACTCGCTTTTGGATTGGGTATCGCCTTGGGAGCCGCATGGGGGAACGGCTGGGGATACAATTGTGGCTGGCACGGCGGTGACGTCGATATCAACGTCAACAACAACTACGTCAGGAATTCCAACATCAGCGGCGGCAAGTGGCAGCATCAGGCGGCACATCGCGGTGGCGCCCCTTATGGCCGTGGCGGCATCGGCGGTGTTGGCGGCGGAACCCGTCCCGGCGGTATTGGCGGTGGCGGCGGCGCTGGAAGACCCGGTGGTATTGGCGGCGTCGGTGGCGCGGGCGGAGCCGGAAGACCCGGCGGCGCGGGTGGAGTCGGTGGCGCTGGCGGAGCTGGAAGACCCGGCGGCGTTGGCGGTGTCGGTGGCGCGGGCGGAGCTGGAAAACCCGGCGGCGTTGGTGGTATCGGTGGCGCTGGTGGAGCAGGAAGGCCCGGTGGTGGCGCGGGCGTGAGCGGCGGCGGAGTCCGTCCCAGCACACAGCCCAGCACCCGCCCGAGCAGCGGCAGCATTGGTGGCCGGAGCGTCTCTTCCGGCTCGAGTGCCAGCAGGAGCGCCTTCGGAGGAAGCGGGTATAGCGGAAATGCCGCACGTGCCAGCAGCTCCCGGGGAAGCAGCAGCATGAGAAGCTCTGGCGGAGGCGGTGGCCGCAGCGGCGGTGGTGGAGGCGGACGCAGCGGTGGCGGCGGCCGTGGCAGAGGCCGATAACAACCCACAAGTGATCGATCAGGAGAAATTCAACGAAAACAAAATCTATCATCATGAAACCTTCAAAACATTCCATGCCCGCGATCCTCGCTTCCGGGCTTCTCTGCCTCGTCTCGCAAGCCGCGCCCGAGGCTGCGGCTCCGACCCAGAAACAATTTGATACGCCTCAGCAGGCTGCCGATAGCCTGGTGCGGGCCGCGGCGTCCTTCCAGGTGCCCGCTTTGAAAGAAATCCTCGGGCCGGACAGCGAGGACATCGTCGCCTCGGAAGATCCGGTGATGGACAAGGAGCGGACTCTCACCTTCGCCGCCAAGGCCAAGGAAAAGCAGGCGATCAAAATCGATCCACAGAATCCGGATCAAGCCATTCTCTCCGTCGGCGAAGATGCCTTTCCGCTGCCCATTCCCATCGTCAAGAAGGACGGCAAATGGTCCTTCGACACCAAGGCCGGGCGCGAGGAGATCCTGAACCGCCGCATCGGTGCCAACGAGTTGGACGCCATCACGATCTGCCGCGGTTACGTCGAGGCGCAGCACGAATACGCCGCCGACAAACACGACGGAGCCATCGTCAACCAGTATGCCCAGCGCATCATCAGCACGCCTGGCAAACAGGACGGCCTGGCATGGAAAAATGCCGATGGCACCTGGGAGGGCCCGGTGGGTGAGGGAATCGCTAGGGCTTTGGAACAGGGCTACTCGGAGAAGAACAAACCCCAACCCTATCACGGCTACTATTTCAAAGTGCTCAAGGGACAGGGTCCTGCCGCGCCTCTCGGCGAGCTCGATTTCGTCATCAAGGGTGCCATGATCGGTGGCTTCGCACTTGCCGCCGCCCCTGCCGATTATCAGGTCACCGGCGTGAAGACCTTCATCGTCAGCCACACGGGAATCGTCTATGAAAAGGATCTTGGCCCGGACACTCTCGAAGCCTTCCAGAAAATGGAGCTCTTCAACCCCGACGATTCGTGGAAGCCCACGGAAGACGAGTGGTAAGCGAACTGTAGCGGCGTGTCTATCACCGTCGTTGGTTTTCAGGAGCATGCCCCGCGACAAGGGAATAGTGCGACGGTCATAGACCACCGCTACAGGGATTTTTCCCTCGCGCACGGTGCGCCCGTTTCCCTAAGGTGCTCCGCAGTCCATGGCCGTCGAATCGAAACCGCTCTTTCACCCGGAAGTCATCCGCCAGCACCTGCGCCTCTTCACGCTTCCGGATTCCGTCGCGGCCGCCATTCCCAAACTTGAACAATGGGCGGAGAAAATCTCATCCGGCGCTGCGGACAAGCTCAATGAAAAGCAGCTCCTGCCCGATTTCCTGACTGACATCTTTGGCACGCTGCTTGGCTACACCGGCCCCGTCAGTGCCGGTGATACCTACACCATGTCCCGCGAGAATCTCGTGCAAGTGGACGGGCAATGGGCGGATGCCGTTCTTGGATACCACGGAAACGACAAGCCTGGATTCATCGTCGCCGTCGAGGGCAAGGGCACTCGCGACCCGCTCGAAATCCCCTTCGGCGGGCGCAAGATGTCCGCAGTCGATCAATGTTACCGCTACGCCATCAATCTCCCCTGCGACTGGATCATCGTCACCTCCATGCGGGAAACCCGGCTCTATCACAAGGGCTCGAACCAGCAGACCTACGAGCGCTTCGACACCGTCCGGCTTGCCAGCGATGCCGGTTTGCTCAAGCGCTTCGTATTCCTGCTCGGTGCCGCCCGCGTGGTGCCGGAATCCGGCGAGTGCCATTTCAAGGAGCTGTTCAGCAAATCCGAAACCGTCGGGCGCGAGATCACCAACAAGTTCTACTCGTTTTACGCGCACTTGCGGCAGACCGTCTTCGCCCGCCTCCGCGCGGAGAATCCAGCCGTCCTCCCGCAGGAAATCCTCCGATGCTCGCAGAAACTGTTGGACCGCATTCTGTTCTGCTCGTTCTGCGAGGACCGCGGCCTGCTGCCGCAGGAGACCGTGCGCGGCGCCTTCGACCACAGCGATCCCTACAACCCCAAGCCCATCTGGGACAACTTCCGCGGCCTCTTCCGCTCCGTGGACAAGGGGAACGCAGGGCTGAAAATCCCCGCCTACAACGGCGGCCTTTTCGCTCACGACGAGGGGCTCGATACCCTGCTGGTTCCGGACGACGTCTGCGCCCTCTTCCGCGATCTTGCGGGACACGACTTCCGCCCCGCCCGCGAGGTCGCGGAGGGCGACTTGTCCCAGGAAATCCGCTCCGTCATCGACGTGGACATCCTCGGCCACATCTTCGAGCAATCCATCACCGACCTCGAGCGCATCCGCCAGGACATCGAGAGCGGCGAGCTGCCCGCCACCGACAAGGACGCCAAGACCCGGCGGAAAAAGGAGGGAGCCTTCTACACTCCGGCGTTCATCACCCGCTACATCGTCGAGCAGACGCTCGGCTCCGTCATCGCCAGCCGTTTCGAAACCCTGCGGAAATCCGAGGAAGCCGCCGCCACCGCCACCGCGCCCAAGCCGCTGGCCGATCCCAGCGTTTACGACCTCGCCGCGCTCAACGAGCCGCAGCGCAAGGTGCTCATCAAGTTCTGGGAAGCCTGGCAGGATGTCCTCAAAAGCCTCCGCATCCTCGACCCCGCCTGCGGCAGCGGTGCTTTCCTCATCGAGACTTTCGACCAGCTCCACACCTTTTACGAAGTTTCCAACGCCCGCCTCGAAGAACTGCGCGGCGAGCGCACCCTCTTCGATCCCGACCGCCAGATCCTCCAGCACAACCTCTACGGCGTGGACCTCAATGCCGAGGCCATCCAGATCTGCCAGCTCAGCCTCTGGATCAAGACTGCCGCCCACGGCAAAGCCCTCACCAGCCTGGATCACAACATCCGCGAGGGCAACAGCGTCGTCAGCGATCCCGCCGTCCACCCGAAAGCCTTCGACTGGCAAAGCGCGTTTCCCGAAGTGTTCGAGCAGGGTGGGTTTGATGTCGTTGTGGGAAATCCGCCGTATGTCCGGCAGGAACTTCTCACCCCCTACAAGCCGTGGATGGAGGCGAACTATGAAAGCTTCCACGGCATGGCGGACCTCTACGTCTATTTCTACGAACTTGGCGTGCGCGTTCTGAAGCCGGGCGGCTTGATGTCCTACATCGTCACCAACAAATGGATGAAGGCAGGTTACGGCAAACCACTCCGACGCTTCTTCAGCGAAAAATCATGGATCAAGTCCGTCGTCGATTTCGGGCATGCCAAACAGATCTTCGAGGAGGCTGACGTGTTTCCCTGCATCATCGTCGCAGAGAAGCCGACAAGTGCCGAGAAGCCCCAAAACTGCGCGGCTATGCACGATCCCGCGCGAGCAACTTCGCGTTAATGATCTGAGTGTGCAGATTGAGAAGGAGGGCGCGGAACTCGACGTGGTGCAACTTGCCGAAAATGGGTGGCTCTTGGACAATCCTGCTGAAATCCGCCTGCTTGAAAAGGTCGCAAGGGTTGGAACTCCTTTGCGTGAATTCACCGGTGTCGCACCACTACGAGGAATTAAGACCGGACTGAATGATGCTTTTCTAATTGATTCCGATACGAGGAAGCAGCTTCTGAGCGAAGATCCTAAATGTGAGGAAGGAGATTCAAGACACCACGGAATACTGGCAGGAATTTGACAAGCCGAAGATAATATATCCAGAGATCACGTGGAGGGCTCAATGGAGTTTGGACACCAAGGGCACGCTGTCGAGTAACACGGTTTACTTTATTCCGTGCTCTGACTTGTGGGTTCTAGCAGTAGCAAATTCTCCGATCAACTGGTGGTATTCGTGGCGAAAGGCAGTTCATGGGAAAGATGAGGCACTGCGTTTTATAGGTACGTATGCGTCAACACTTCCGGTGCCGAAGCCCACTGACTGCATTCGGACGTCTGCGGAACCCATTGTGAGTCGTCTGCTCGAAATCACAGCATCCCAGCAGAAAACCAAACACACGATTCTCGACTGGCTGCGCGTGGAATACGCCATCGAGAAGCCGACGAACAAACTCCAGAACCTGACGGCGCTCGACTCCGACAGCTTCATTGCCGAAGTGAGGAACATCCGGGGCAAGAAACTTCCGCTCACCGCCGCCGGACTCCAAGCCCTGCGGCAGGAATACACGAACACCATCGAGCCCGCCCGCACCCTCGCAGCAGAAGCCTTGCAACTCGAATGCAGGATCAGCGACCTTGTGAACGAAGCCTACGGCCTCACCCCCGAGGAAATCGACCTCATGTGGAAAACCGCCCCGCCGAGGATGCCGATTTCAAGACCATAAGGAGAAGCGACATTCCTGTCGCTTCTCATCCGCGCCCCGCGACAGGAATGTCGCGGCTCCTTATTTGAAATGCCAAAACCTCCAGAATCCGGCTATTGAACGAAACCCGCCATCCGAGCTGCAAGGTCCCGCTTCCGTTCATGAAGACGGTGGACAACACCCTCGCATTCTGCGCACGGGAAAACGACCCTTTCTATGTATCCGCTTTCATGATCGAGGCATGGCTGAGCGATGTGACGCTCAAAACCGTCGATCAATATGCGGATCGGAAGTCCGCCAAGAACCGCAGATTGCAGCAAGGGCTTGCGGCGGAATCG
Source organism: Verrucomicrobiales bacterium (assembly GCA_041306405.1). Classification (GTDB taxonomy): domain Bacteria; phylum Verrucomicrobiota; class Verrucomicrobiia; order Verrucomicrobiales; family Akkermansiaceae; genus Luteolibacter. Next base: position 12,075 of record JBFZFJ010000051.1, read on the forward strand.
TACGCCGCGATCATCGGCATCCAGCAGCGCCACTTCCGCGACATGTCCGACTTTCAGAAATCGTGGTGGGAATGGCACCACGGTGAGGCGGCGGATCGTCTTTCCGATCCATCCAAGTGGACGATGATCGGCAAAGCCATGGCGGACGTTTCCTCGACCCACCAAAACTATCCGGCGCTGGACGAATGCATCATCATGCTGTGGCCGCTGGTCCGCAGGCACCACTGGACGTATCGGGATCTGATGCACGTCATCCGATCCGTCGCGCCGGTTCCATTGCGCTATCCCTGTGAACGGGAGCAGGATCTCGCCTCTTATTGTATCAATGTCCTTGGCCTGCGGAAGAACTCGAAAAAGGGAAAAAGCGATCCGAACGGCACGCCTCCTGGCATGGAAATCGCCCGCGCGATGTCCGCACTGTAGCGGCGGTCTATGACCGTTGCTGACTGGCCCTGCGGCCGTGATGCCAATGAAGAAGTTCCGCACGGCTCATGCACATCGACGCTCACAGAGCGCCGCTACAAGCGTTTCCATGGCTGTTCGGTTCCGGCCCTGCCCGTCCGGTCTTTCTTAATCGAAACCCGTCACGGTTAAGAAGACGGGCGGCGACGCATCGGGCAGTCTGCCGGCGGAAAGGAAATATCCGCCATGCCCACGCTCAACTCATCCTGCATCTACCGCGCCGAATACCAATCCGGCACCCTCTACCTCACGTTCCACAGCGGCAGCACCTACACGCTGCGCGGCGTGCCGGAGCATCATTATCACGGGTTGCTCAACGCTTCTTCCGCGGGCTGGTATTTTAACTCCTACCTGAAAGGTCGCTGTTGAGCCCGAAAACCGAAGTTGGATGATTTTGGGCTAAGCGGCGCAGTGTTTTTGCTCGGGTCCGCCGCCTGCTGTCTCATCTCTAGGTGGCTCGGGCGGCAACTTCGGCGAAGTTGCTCCTGGCCATTGT
>JBFZFJ010000052.1:0-5189 GCA_041306405.1 Verrucomicrobiales bacterium
GTCTTCCAGCGCGCCGAGATTTCCGTAATGGCCGGGTCTTCCCTGATAGTCGATGGAAGTCTGGCCGATTTCGCCCGCGCCGTGGCGGGCGCCGCGGATCATCTGACCGTTGGCGATGATCGCGCCGCCGACACCGGTGCCCAGGGAGATGAAAACGACGTGCTGGAAGCCGCGGCCCGCGCCGCATTTCCACTCGGCGAAGCCCATGCAGTTGGCGTCGTTCTCGACGACGACGGGCAGGCCGGTTGCCTGTTGGAGGATTTCCCGGAGAGGGATGGAGGTCCAGCCCGCGACATTGGTGAGATTGTAAACCAGGCCGGCGTCGAAATCGACGAAGCCGGGCATGCCCACGCCGATGGCGGCGATGCCCGGATGCCTGGCCCGCAAGTCTTCGACCACGCGGATCATGGCGGCGATCAGCTCGTCAGGGCCGGTGAATTCCTGGGTGGCGATGGGCGGCGCGTAGTCGATGATGTGGCTTTGGAACACCACGGCGATTTTGACCGAGGTGCCGCCAAAATCGATGCCGATGGTCAGGGGGCTGTCAGGCATGGCGGGAGGAGAGGTATCGGATGGGATTGAAATGGCACGTATTTAATGACCAAACACGCGGGCGGCCACTTGGCGGAGGCCGTCGAGGGTGATGTCCGGATCGACCGCGTCGATCTCGGGCAAGCCGCGGGCGATGAGGGCCGCGTCGCCGCCGGTGGCGATGATTTTCGGCTTGCCGGGGAGCTCGGCGCAGATCCGCGCGAGGATTTCCCGCACCAGCCCGCGGTAGCCGAAAACGGCGCCGACCTGCATGGCGTGGACGGTGGATTTGCCGATCGCGGACATGGGCTCGACGAGGTCGATCTCGGGAAGCAACGCGGTTTTCCGGGAAAGATAGCCGGACATCGCGCCCAAGCCGGGGGCGATCACGCCGCCGCAGTAGGCGGGTTCGGCGGAAATGACGTCGAAGGTCACGGCGGTGCCGAAATCGATGATGACGGCGGGAACGCCGTGGCGGGTGAGGACGCCCGCGGCATTGGCGAGGCGGTCCGCGCCGATCTGCGAGGGCAGCGGATAGTCGATGCCCATGCCGAGCGGGCTCTGGTGATTGAGAAAATGCAGCGGGTATTTCTCCTCGAAGCGGGCTCGGAGGATCGCGGCCTTTTCCGGGACGACGGAGCAAACCATCACGGCGTCGAAGCGAATTTCCGCGAGCAGCGCGGCCAGCGAGTCGGGAGAGATTTCAGCGGTCGGTATTACGTCCCGCCACGGGAGCAGGTGGTTGGCGTCGCCGAGGGCGAATTTCGTGCGGGTGTTCGAGTTGTCGATCAGGAGCCAGGCCATGGGTCACCATTGGTTGGTGGTGAAGTTCTTGTAAGCGGAAGTCGCGAGTTCGGGGACGGTGTTTCCGGCTTTGACCAGGAGTTTGCCGTCGTTCAGATGCAAGGTGAGAGGGCCGGCGAGATCGGCCGGTTCGAGCCAGAACTTGAACCAGATCTCGGTGGTCCCCTGCCCCTCGGTTCCGGCGAACGTCGTGTCGGCGGGTTCGTGGGTCGCGCCGGTGGCGGTTTCGAGGCGGACGGGTTTCTGGAGATCGTGAGTCATCCCGGGGTTCACTTTGAGGCGCACATCGATCCAGAAATAGGATTGATCGCGGGTCACCAGGGTTTCCACGATCTTGCAGCGCGCCGCGGGATCCGGCCGCCACGCGTATGGCCGGAACCAGCTCCAAGCCGCGAACGCCGAGGAAATCAACAGGCAAGCCAACAGGGAGTATCGCAGGATCTGACGCTTCACGCGGAGAGAGGAAACTGATTGGGGCGGTGCTGCAAACGAAAACGGGCTGACCGTTTCCGGCCAGCCCGTGGGGGGATTCAACAACCTCGTGTGGAAATCAATGTTCGTAGCCCACTTCGCCGTGCTCGGCGAGATCGAGGCCGGCTTCTTCGACTTCCGGCGCTGGGCGGAGACCGATGACGGCTTTGACGATGTAGGCGATGATGGCGGTGGCGACCACGCTCCAGACGATGGTCAGGCCGACGGCTTTGAATTGCTCCAAGAGCAAACCATCCTTGAGTGGTCCGACCACCGAGTTAGCCTTCTCATCGGCAAAGATACCGGTGAGAATCGCTCCCAAGGTGCCACCCACACCGTGGATGCCGAATGTGTCGAGAGCGTCATCGTAGCCGAGCAATTTCTTGAGGTAGGCCACTGCGAGGAATGGAATCACCCCGGCGAGAACGCCCATGATCATTGCGGAACCGGTGGTGACAAATCCGCAAGCGGGAGTGATGACAACCAGGCCGGCGACGATGCCCGAGCAGAAACCAAGAACACTTGGCTTGCCTTTGAAGATCCATTCAATGAGCGCCCATGCAAGGCCGGCGGTGGCGGCGCAGAGGGTGGTGGTGGTGAAGGCGTTGGAGGCGATGGCGTCCGCACCGAGCGCGGAGCCGGCGTTGAATCCATACCAGCCGACCCAGAGCATGCCGGTGCCGACCATACAAAGAACCATGCTGTGGGGAGCCATCGACTCCTTGCCGAGTCCTTTGCGCTTTCCGAGAATCATGCAGAGCACGAGAGCGCTCCAGCCGGAGGTCATGTGAACCACGGTGCCACCGGCGAAATCGAGCGCCTTGATGGCGGCGGTGGGGTTAAGCGGGCCGCACATCAAGCCGGTCGCGGACCAGACCATGTGGGCGAAGGGGAAATACACGGCGAACATCCAGATCACCACGAAAGCCATGATGGCTGCGAACTTCATCCGCTCGGCGATGGCACCGATGATGAGCGCCGGAGTGATGATCGCGAAAGTCAGCTGGAACATGGCCCAGATGCTGTCCGAAATCCACCAGTAGCCGGCTCCGGTGTTGCCCGGCTCCACGCCCTTGAAGAGAGCCATGCTGAAGTCGCCGATCAGGGAATTTCCCGCGCCGAAGGAGAGCGAATACCCGCAGAGCCACCAAATCGGGGTGACCACGCAGGCGATTCCCAAGCACTGGGCGAGGACAGAAAGCACGTTCTTGCGGCGGACAAGACCACCGTAGAACAGCGCCAGACCCGGCAAGGTCATGAACAGGACGAGCGCGGTGCTCACCATTTGCCACGCGTTGGCTCCGGGACCCGGACCTTTCACGAGCGACTCGGCACCGCTCGCCTTCTCGGGACGGGCTGCGTTGTTCATGTAGGCCTCCACGTCAGCCAGGCGTTCCTCGAGCGTGGGCGCAGGCGCAGCGACTGTTTCCGCGACCGGCGGAGGCGACGCCGCATCCTGCGCATGCGCGGTGTGGGACAGAGGAATGGCGATGAGCGCGATGGCGGCTGCCGTGAGGGCTCGGATTTTATTGAGATGTCGACGGGTCATGGTGGTCAGAGTGGGTCGGATATTTGATTGCTTGGTCCCGACGATTCCAAATCTTCGAGGCTTGAAATAGGATTAAGCAAACACCGTGCCAAATTCAAAAACTCCTGCAATCCGCTGACATCACACTTCATCTAGCACGAAAAACTGCAGAAATATCCGGTTCTTGCTTGCCAGCGCCAGCCCCCGCCCCTATTCCCCGCGGCGTCGGGACGCTGATCCGCATCAAAATAATTCTGGACAATTACTTCGGAAAGGCAAACCTTTCGCCCAACGGGGAGTTTCCAGCGTGACATCTGACATGCGGGACGCTACATCCGACATTGCTCCTGTCTGTTCCGCAACCCGGCGCAGCAAGGACGCAAGCAGCAACCGAAAACCAACACAACAATATGCAAAACTACTGCAAAACCATTGGCGCCTTGGCCGCTGCCTCCGCCCTTGTGGCCGGCAACGCTAACGCGGAAGTCGAATACGAACTCCACACCGGATACTCCAGCGAGTATCTGTTCCGTGGTCTTGACCTTGGCGACCAACTCATTGAGGTCGGTGCCGATGTCTCGACCGAATGGAACGGCCTCGGCCTGAGCGCCGGCGCTTGGTATGGTAGCTTCAACGCCGCTAACACCGTTCTTGGGCAAGATGTCCAAATCGACACCGACGAACTCGATCTCTATGCCGAAGTCTCCAAGGATCTTGGATTCCTCAAGGCATCCGTCGGTTACATCAGCTATCTTTACAACCAAGCTGACTCCAACGAGGAATATGCCAACCTTGACAACACGCAGGAAGTCTACTTCTCCGTCGCTCGCGACTTTGGATTCGCTAATGCTTCGTTGACCTACTTCTGGGATGTCGAAGGTGACAACGACGGCTACTCCGAGCTCGCCCTGAGCCGTAGCTTCGAACTCAGCCCATGCCTTGCCCTCAACGTCGGCACCAACGTCGGCTACTTGGTCGAACAAGGTGACTTCACCGCATGGACGACCAAGGTCGCCCTTGACTGGGGCTTCGCCGAACACGCCAAGCTCTCGCCGTTCGTAGCCTTCTCCGTCGCTCTCAGCGATGAGGAAAACACCGCATACGACGGCTCCGGCAACGAATTCGTTGCAGGCTCGATGCTCAGCGTCAGCTTCTAAGCTGAACCGAGTCATCTCACTTGAACTACCTCTGGGGCGGTCGCGCAAGCGACCGCCCTTTTTTCTTTGCGCGCCGGCCGGGGGAATACGGGCAAACAAATCACATTCCGGCTTGGAAATCCACCGATCTCCGGGAAAGCTCCGTCCATGTTCCTCGGCCTTGATTCTTCCACCCAGTCCATCACCGCAGTCCTGATCGATCCCGAATCGGGACAAATCGCCTGCCAGCTTTCCGTCAACTTCGGAGCGGAATTCCCGAAATACCATTCTCCAAGCGGATTCATTCCCGGCGGCAAGGATGGCGAAGTCCACGCAAACCCGTTGATGTGGCTTGAGGCGCTGGATTTGCTGCTCGCCCGGCTGTCCTCCGCGACGGATCTTTCAAAGGTGAAACTGATCGCCGGGTCCGGCCAACAACACGGCTCGGTCTATCTGAACGCCACTTTCGACGCCCGCCTCGCCAAGCTCGATCCCACCCTCGACCTTGCCTCCCAGCTCTCCCCCGCCCTGACCCGCGCGACCTCGCCAATCTGGATGGATACCTCGACGGGAGCGGAGTGCGCGGAAATCACCGCTGCCCTCGGCGGCTCTGCGGAAGTCTGCGCCCGCAGCGGCTCGATCGCCATCGAGCGCTTTACCGGTCCGCAAATCCGGCGCTTTTACAAATCCGATCCAGCGGCCTACGAGCGCACCAGCCA
>JBFZFJ010000053.1:0-2871 GCA_041306405.1 Verrucomicrobiales bacterium
GGGCTGTCTTTGAAACGTCCTTCGAAAGCGCAAAAGCCTACCCGAATCCATTCACGGAAGTGGAGGTCGATGTCGTCTTCAAGCAAGGCGATAAGCAATGGAAGGTTCCGGCCTTCTGGGCGGGCGACAAGAAGTGGACGGTGCGGTTCGCGCCGCCGGTGCAGGGGAAATACACCTATCACGTCGAATGCAGTGACAAGGCGAATACCAGCCTCAACCGAAAAGAACAAACCCTGTCGGTCAAAGCCTACAAGGGTGACAATCCTCTGCTGAAGCACGGCTTTCTCCGGGTCAGCGCGGACAAGCGTCACTTCGAGCATGCCGACGGCACGCCGTTCCTCTGGCTGGGCGACACGTGGTGGAAAGGGCTTTGCGGCCGGATCACCTGGGAAGGCTTCCAGCAGCTCACGGCGGACCGCAAAGCCAAGGGTTTCAATGTGGTGCAGATCATCGGCGGCGGTCCCTTTCCGGACGAGCCGTTGTTTGATGAGCGCTGGAAGAACGAAGGAGGGATGCCTTACGAAAAGGACTTTGAGCACCTCAATCCGGCTTATTTCGACTATGCCGACCGCAAGATCAAGCATCTCGTGGAGAATGGAATGGTTCCCGCCATGGTGGGCGCCTGGGGTTGGCACACGCAAACGATTTCCAACGAGACGATCGATGGAGGGAAGGGGAAATGGTTTAACCGCCACTGGCGCTATCTGATCGCGCGCTACGGGGCATACCCCGTCATTTGGATCGTCGCGGGCGAGATGCGGCATCCCTATCTGAATGATGTGGCGAAGTATGTCCGCGAGAACGATCCTTACAAGCACCTGACCGCGATGCATCCACCCGGCGTGCCGGAGATGCAGTCGGGGCGGAAGGTTGTGAAGGATGAGGCGTTGGTGGATTTTGATTTCCTCCAGACCGCGCACAACGAGTGGTCCTCCGCTCCGATCACCGTGTCGCAAGTCACCATGTCCTACTCCAAGACGCCGACCATGCCGGTGATCAACAGCGAGGTGACCTATGAATGGCACAAAAACCAGAGCCGGCATGATCTTCAGCGGTTCATGTTTTGGACCTGCATGCTCAACGGCGCCGCCGGTCACACCTACGGCGCGGGCGGGATCTGGCAGATGAACACCGAGGCTGTGCATGGCAGTACGGCCTACGAGAAGATCCCCTGGCATGTGGCCATGCACTACCCGGGGTCGGCTCAGCTTGGGCTGGGCAAGAAGCTGCTGGAGGGGTATCCGTGGTGGCGCTTCGAGCCGCACCCGGAGTGGGTTGAACCTCACAGCACGACCCTCCTCGAACCGCATGCCGAGTGGTATGACAATCATAAGAAGTGGGCGGAGCTGAAAGGACGTTGGGATCTGCCATACGCGGCGGGGATTCCCGGCGAAGTGCGTTTCATCTATATTCCCGGCAATGATTCGTATCAGGTGAAGGCACCCGTTGTTAAGGGACTTGAACCGAATGTGCGGTATCGCGCATTCCTGTTCGATCCGACCTGGGGCAAGCGCATTGACTTGGGAGTGGTTGAGCGGATTGCCGGTAGTAATGATTATCAACCCCCGCAACTGCCTTCACCCCAGGATTGGGTGCTGGTGCTGGAAAAGATTAAATAACGTGAAGAGCCAAAATTTTATGAGAAACAAATTATCTATCTTGTCGGGATTGTGCGTGCTGATGTGTGCCAAAATGACTATATCGCTTTGGAATCGAGTATTCGACTGCTCTCGGATGGTCTTGATGACTTGTATGGTTTGCTGTTCGGTCCTGGGCATCGCTCACGCGTCCGAACCACCATCAGGGCTGGCTTTGTGGTATAACCAGCCGGCGGGGCGATGGCTGGAGGCCCTGCCGGTCGGCAACGGACGGATCGGCTGCATGGTCTTCGGCGGAGTCGAGTCCGAGCGGCTGCAGTTGAATGAAGTCAGTGTCTGGTCGGGCTCGCCGCAGGACAGCGACAACCCTGACGCCCTGGCCGCGCTGCCGGAAATACGCCAGCTCCTGTTCGACGGCAAATACGACCAGGCCAAAGAAGTGTCCGCCAAAAAACTCATCTGCAAGGGGGTCGGCACGAAAGGCGCCGCCTCTGCGAATGATCCCTTCGGCTGTTTCCAGACGCTGGGTGACCTGACGCTGAAGTTCGACTCCCAAGGCGGCGCGAGCAATTACCGCCGCACGCTGGATCTCGAGACGGCGGTCGCCACGGTGAGCTATCGCGTGGGCGACGCCACATTCACCCGTGAGGTCTTTTCCAGCGCGCCGGACCAGGCGCTGGTCGTGCGCATGACCTGCGACAAGCCCGGCAAGATCGGCTTCACGGCCGGCCTGACGCGGTCGGAGCGCTTTGCCACAACGGCCGAGGGCAGCGACGGACTGACCATGCGCGGCCAGCTGAACGACGGCGTGAACGGCACGAACGGGATGAAATACATCGCCAGGCTCAAGGCTGTCGCTGATGGCGGCACGGTGAAGACCGACGGGAATAATCTGCGTGTGGCGGGGGCGAATTCGGTCACGCTGTTTCTGACCGCGGGCACGGATTATAAGATGACTCCGCCTTATCGCGGCAATCCGCATGAAAAGGTGACTGCCGACCAGCTTGCGGCAGCCGCGGCCAAGCCCTACGACGAGCTGCGCAAGGCGCACGTGGCCGACTATCAGAAATTGTTTCGCCGGACCTCGCTCGACCTAGGCGGCCATGACGCGCGCAAACTGCCCACTGATCAGCGGCTGGCCCGCATGGCTAAAGACAAGACGCCCGATCCGGATATGGAAGCGTTGTTCTTCCAGTTTGGACGTTACCTGGCGATTTCAAGTTCCCGCCCCGGCAACCTGCTCTCCAGTCTGCAGGGGATCTGGGCTGAAAAA
>JBFZFJ010000054.1:0-20840 GCA_041306405.1 Verrucomicrobiales bacterium
GGGAACAGGGGGATTTGGGTAGAGCTGAAATGCTGAAAACTGAAACTCTGAAAGGAAGAATGCTCCGCTGGACGCCGGAATCTGGCGGGATTTGGAGATTTTACGGCGGTTTTCATTCGGTGCGAGCGTATTTTTGCAGACCGCTTTGCCAAGATTTTTTTGTGGGCGGAAAGGGCGGGGGACATCACCGCCGACCAGGGCCGGGGCATTGCGGTCGATCCCAGCGGCAATACCCTGGTGACGGGCGTTTTCACGGGCAGGAACGCGAGCTTCGGCAGCACGCTGCTGGCCAGCGCCAGCCTCGACGATGTCTTCGTGGCCAAGCACGACTCTGGCGGAAAGGTGGCGGTGCCGCAAAACGGCAAGCGGCCTGCCATCGACAGCGGCGGTGTCTTCCCGCCTCGCTGAACGCCGCCTTTCCAAGAGCGGGACTCGCAAGAGGGGGAGAGTGAATCGTCTTCCGGAGCCCCGAGGAAATCTTTTTCCGAAACCGCTCTTGTCCGTGGGCTTGTCCGTGCCATACGCTCGCCCAGCCCGCGCCAAACGTGACCCAATCTCATACTCCCACCTACATTCTCGGCGTATTGCCGTCTCGTTGGGGCTCCACGCGCTTTCCCGGCAAACCGCTTCATCTCATCGCCGGAAAGCCTTTGATCCAGCATGTTTGGGAGCGCTGTCGGCAGTGTTCCGGGCTGGATGAAATCATCGTAGCCACCGACGACGAGCGGATCCGTGCCGCGGTGATCGCCTTCGGCGGCAAGGTCGCCATGACTTCGCCGGACCATCCCACCGGTACCGACCGGATCGCCGAGGCCGCGCAGGCCGTCCCGCAGGCGACCCACATCGTGAATATCCAGGGCGACGAGCCGCTCATCGACCCCGCGCTCATCGACGAGCTCGCCGCCGCGATGGCCGCCGACGCCTCGCTCGACATGGCCACCGCCGCCAACCCGCTCGATCCCGCGGACCCCGCCGTGCAGGACCCGAACGTGGTGAAAGTCGCCATCGCCCTCGATGGCCGCGCGCTTTATTTCTCCCGTTCGCCGCTGCCGTTTTTCCGCAACCCGGTCGATGGCCTGCCGGTGCTGCGCCACAAGGGAATCTACGCTTACAAGCGGAGTTTCCTCGAACGCTTCGTCACCTGGCCTCCCTCGCCCTTGGAAAAAGCCGAGTCGCTTGAACAACTCCGCGCCCTTGAAAACGGCGCTTCTATCAAAGTCCTCATCACCTCCGACACCTCGCCCGGCGTTGATACCCCGGAGCAAGCCCGCGAAATCGAACGTCTTCTCACCACTGCCCATCCATCACTCTCATGAAATACATCTTTGTCACCGGCGGCGTCGTCTCCTCACTCGGCAAGGGGCTTGCAGCAGCTTCCATCGGCACCCTGCTAGAGCACCGCGGCCTGACCACGCTGATGCAGAAATTCGACCCCTATCTCAATGTCGATCCCGGCACCATGTCGCCCTTCCAGCACGGCGAGGTTTACGTCCTCGACGACGGCGCGGAGACCGACCTCGACCTCGGCCACTACGAGCGCTTCACCTCCGGCGTGCTCTCGCGGATGAACAACCTGACTTCCGGCCAGGTTTTCGACTCGGTCATCAAGAAGGAGCGCCGCGGCGAATATCTCGGCAAGACCGTCCAGTTCATCCCGCACGTCACCGATGAAATCAAACTGCGGATGCACCAGGTCACGGAGAACAATCCGCACACCGACGTGCTCATCACCGAGATCGGTGGCACCGTCGGCGACATGGAAGGCCTGTTATTCGTCGAGGCGCTGCGCCAGTTCGCGCTCGAAGTCGGCAAGGAAAACGTCTGCTTCATCCACGTCACGCTGCTGCCCTACATCAAGGCGGCCGGCGAGGTGAAGACCAAGCCGACCCAGCAGTCCGTCGCGAAACTCCGCGAGCTCGGCATCCAGCCGGACATCATCATCTGCCGCACCGAGGCCGACCTCGACGAGGACAACCGCAAGAAGATCGCCATGTTCTGCAACGTCGAGCGCAAGAACGTCGTCGCCTTCCGCGACGTGGCGCACACGATTTACGAATGCCCTCTCGACCTCCGCCGCGACAAGATCGACCGGCTGGTGGTTGACAAGTTAGGCCTCGGCCACACGCCGTCGCCGGCGCTCGAGGATTGGGAGAAATTCGTGCAGCGCGTCATCCATCCGAAGCACAAGGTCACCATCGCGGTGGCCGGCAAATACATCGAGCTGCAGGACGCGTATAAATCGATTTACGAATCGCTCATCCACGCCGGCGCGCATCACGACACCAAGGTGCAGATCGTCCGCGTGGAGGCGGAGGCCATCGAGGACCACGGCGCGAAGGCGGTCATCGGCGATGTCGATGGCATCCTCGTCCCCGGCGGTTTCGGTGACCGCGGCACCGAGGGGAAGATCCTCGCCGCCAAATACGCCCGCGAAAACAAGATCCCGTATTTCGGCATCTGCCTGGGCATGCAAATCGCCACCATTGAATACGCCCGCAACGTCTGCGGCTTGAAAGGCGCGAACTCCACCGAGTTCGACAAGACGACCAAGCACCCGGTCATCTGTTTGCAGGAAGAGCAAAAGGGTGTGGAAGACATGGGAGCGACGATGCGCCTCGGCTCTTCCGAATCCATCCTCTTTACCGGCACCAAGGCCGCCGATCTCTATGGAAACGTGGATCGCATCCACGAGCGCCATCGCCACCGGTATGAGTTCAACTCCGACTATCAGGACCGCCTGCAGGACGCCGGCCTGGTGATTTCCTCCGTCTCCGCGGAAGAAGGTCTGGTGGAAATCGTCGAGCTGCCGGAGCATCCGTTCTACATCGGCGCGCAGTTCCACCCCGAGTTCCAGTCCAAGCCGAACCACCCGCACCCGCTCTTCTCGGGTTTCGTCGCCGCCGCGCTCGAGCATTCTCAGAAGCACTGAGGCCCGCCATGTGAAGATCAGGGACGTCTCGCACAGGCGATTCTCCAGTGCACGCCGTCCGAGCCACCGGGCGCGGAAGGCTTGCGTGACTCGCGGTTGATAAATGGGAGGGTGTCTAGACCGCGGAAACCTGCCAGACGGCGAACAGCGCCGATGCGGTTAGGGCTGCAAGCGCCGCAGCTCCCGCGACGCGGTCGGTGATGGTGGAGTGTGGCCGGGCCGGCGATGAAGAGGCCGGGAAAACAATGGTGGCGTAAAGCATGCCCGCGACCAGTCCGCCGGCGTGGGCCGCGTTGTCGATGAAGCGGTAGCCGACCAGGCCGATCAGCGCGGTGAGCAGCACGCCTGCGGCGAGCCGAGGTCTCGCCCGGCGCGGGACCAGGCGCGCGTGGAGCGTCTCGAAGACTAGCAGAAAACCCAGCCAGCCCATCAGGCCGCCGGACGCGCCGACCGACGGAGCGGCCACGAAGCGCGCGGACGCCTCGCCGCCGACGCAGGCGGCGAACAGGAAAACCAGCGGCAGATGCGGCCAGCGCGCGGACACCTCCACGCGTTTTCCCAGATACGCCAGCGCCGCCGCGTTCATCAGGAAATGCACCACGTTGCCATGGAGAAAAGGCGCGGTGAAAAGCCTCCACCACTCGCCGTGCAGGTAGCGTTCCTTCACCAGTCCGGCGGCGGATGTGCCGTCCCAGCTGTGAATCAACGAGCTCCAGCCCGCCGTCTTCAGCCCGCCAAGGATTTGCGCCACGGCCACCAGTGCGATCAGGCCGAGGAAGACTTTTGTCAGGGGCGCTTTCTGCCAGTCCAGCCATGTCTCGAAGCGGAGGGTGGGGACGACTTCGGCGATTCCCGCTTCCGTCCAGCCAGCCAGTTCCTTCCGCCGCTTCCGCGCCTGATACCACGGGATGAAGGCGAAAATCACAAACATCAGCAAGGCCAGCCCGCACGAGGTGGAGTCAAGCACCGCCCGCGCGGCGAATTTCAGGCGCTGGGAGAAATCGACGGTCGTGCCGGATTGCGCCGCGAGATTTCCCGCTAGAACCATGCCTCCGTAGAACACGTATGCGCTCAGGCCTAGCAGGATCATCCCGAACCAGCGGAGCCTGTGCGTCGCGTCGTCCAGATCATCGCGGGACCAGCGCGCGCGGGCGGTCCGCAAGGCGTCGGCCATGCCGCCGAGTTCTTCCGGCAGGATCATCCGCGCGTGGCCGGGAGCCCAGACGAGGGTCACGCTGGCGTCGCGGTCGTCGCGGATCGCGGCGGCGAGCGATTCCAGCGAATCGCAGGCGTGGGGTTTTCTTTTCGCATCGATCCAGCCCCACCCATCAGGGGCTTCGGGAAATGCGTCTTCCCGCGCCCAGACCGGGACTTCGGGGTTTTCCAAGGTGGTTTCCTTCACGCCGTGAGAGCGTTAGGGACCGGCTTATTTGTCTGCCGGAGCTTCTGGCGCCGGCACCACCGGCGGAGCGGTTTCAGCCGGAGCTGCGGGGGCCGGAGTCGGTTCGGGAGCCGGAGCGGTTTCCGCAGGTGCCGGAGTCTCGGCAGGAAGTTCTTCGCTGAGTGATTTCGGAGCAAGCGCTTCGACGGGCTTCGCCGCTGGTGCTTCTTCCACCTTGGCTGCGGGCTCGGTTTTGGTCACCGTGCTGATGGTCTTGTTCTTCTGGCCGATCAAGACGGCGAGCGCGAGGCTCAGGATGAAAAACAGCGAGCCCAGGTAGACGGTGCCGCGTTGAAGCACGTTGGTGGTGCGGGCGCCGAAGACCTGATCGGTCACGCCGCCGCCGAATGCCGCACCCAAGCCTTCCTGTTTCGGGCGTTGCATTAAGATAATCAAAGTCATCAGGAAGCAGACGATCACGAAGATCACCAGCAGCAGGTTGATGCTAATTGAGAGCCAATCGATTACAGCAAGAGTCATGGGCGGCGGAATATGGGTGGCGCTTCCGGCCTTGTAAAGCGGCGAGTTGCCGGAATTTTCGGTATCTGCAACCCCCGTGAAATCAAGCTCCGGCGGTTCGTAGTGGCCAAATTCCCGACTTCCCCGTATGCGTAGCCGCATCTTTCCCGTCGCATGAATTTCGCCCGTTTATTCGCCTGCCTGCTGTTTCTTCTGGGTTCCTTGCCGGTGCTTCACGCGCACCAGGTGGCCACCGTGGAGCTCGAGTTTCAGAAGCTCGACGCCCAGTGGCGGCTGCTCGGCGAGATGGACATCGCCTACATGCTGCCCGAGACGCGCGGCGTGCCGGGCGGGCTGCCGCTGAGCCGCGCCGCGGTGCTGAAGTCCTCGCCGGCGGAGTTCGCGCGCATCCGCAAGGAGACGGACAACACCCTGCGAAAGCTCCTGCGTTTCACCTTCGCCGACAAGGATGTGGCGTGGCGGGTTGAGTTCCCGGATTTTGAAAAGGAGCCGTTCGACCTGCCGCCGGAAGCCGGGGACATCGCCCTGATCACCACGCGAATCGTCATCGATGCGCTTCCCGCAGCCGGGGAGTTGCGCGCGCACTGGTCGGGCGAGCAGGAGACGGAACTGATCATCCTCACCGAGGAGGGCGATGACGCGAAGGTCGTCAGCACCCTGCCCGGCGGAAATCTAATGCTCTTGAAACAGACGGATTCCGGGCAATCCGCGCCTGTCGAGAAGCCGCTCACCGGCGGCTGGGTGCAGTCGGGATTTCACCACGTCCTGCCGCTCGGGCTCGATCACATGCTCTTCATCCTCGGGCTTTTCCTGCTGCTGCCCAAGTGGAAGCCGCTGATGGGCCAGTCGCTTTTGTTCACGCTGGCGCACTCGATCACGCTGGCACTGGCGGTTTTCGGCGTCGTGCACGTCCCCGGAAAGCTGGTGGAAGTCCTCATCGCCGTCAGCATCGCCTGGGTCGGGATTGAAAACCTGCTGACCCGCAAGCTCGGCAGGCAGCGGCTGATCCTCGTCTTCTGCTTCGGCCTCCTGCACGGGCTTGGCTTTGCCAGCGTGCTCGCCGAGAAGCTCGGCGGCATCCCCCGCGACAAGCTCACCGGTCCGTTGTTAGGATTCAACGTCGGCGTCGAGCTCGCCCAGATCACCGTGCTGTGCGCCGCGTTCCTGGTGCTCTGGCCGCTGAGGAAATGGACGCGGCCCGTGCAGACCGCCGGCTCCGGCTTCGTCGCCCTCGCCGGGATCACGTGGGCTGTCGAGCGCTTGTGGTTTTCGTGAAATCCGGCGGTCAGCGAGCCGGGAACATGTCTTCAAACGCCCGGCCCGCGGCGAGGATTTCGTAGTCGTCGTAAGTGACTTTTTCCGCAGGCGGCCAGAAAATGCTGGCGGCGATCTGTCCCGCCACCCACTCGGCGCAGGCTTGCGCGGCTTCGAGGTCGGCCGTTTCGAAATCCGACCACTCGTGGATCGCGACGTTTGTCTCGGTGGAGCGCAGCATGAAATAACAGGGCGCTGGCATCGGATCCCCGCGCGCCACCAAGGCCGCGGCGTAGAGCGGGAGCTGCAGGTTGTGCCAGAGGAAATCCGCGGATTTGCCCTTGTCCTCGCCGGCATACACCGCCGGGCATTCCAGGCTCAGGTGGCGCGGGATCGTGCTGTTGGTATTGAGTTTTTTCCGGTGCGCCTTGTCCACGCCGTCCATTTTCCCCGTCTTGTAATCGAGCACCCGCAGCCGTCCGGTTTCCCGGTGGCGGTCGATCCGGTCGATCTTGGCGACGATCATCGCCCCGCCTGCGGGCAGCTCGAACTTGTGCTCCACGTCGATGACCTGCCAGCCGTCCGAGCGGGCGTCCGCCTGGACTCGCGACAGCCACAGCAGGCGGTTGCGAAGCGCCTCGGTCTGGATGCGGACGGCCAGCGGCACGCGCTTGCCGAACCACTCCGCGACCACCCGGTCGAGCTCGGCGGAAAGCCAGGCGTGAAGCGCTTCCGCTTTCTCGAATTCCCTCGCCTCGGTGTCGCGGCCCCAGCGTTCCAGGACCTCGTGCGCCACCGTGCCGAAGTCGCGGGCGTTCCACTCGCCCCGGCCCGCTTCCGAGCCCTGCATCTTCACGGCGTGTTTCAGGTAGTAGCGGAACGGACAGGTCAGGTAGTCGCCGATCGAGGAGGCGTTCAACCGCAGCGACGGCTCGACGACGCGCGGCGTCCACTGCCAGTCCGCGTGCCAGCGCAGGCCCGCTTCCGGCGGCTCGACCTCTTTGAAAAGCGTCTTCACCCGCTCCGGCAGCTCGTCCCGTTCGCCGGCTAACAACAGGCGCGACGGCAGCAGCGACTCGCCACCGGCTCCGGATTTCCCGCAGATCACATCCACCCGCCCGCCATCGCGGCGGGCCTCCAGCATCGCCTTGTATAAATAGGCGTCGCGCGCCGCGCGGTCCGCGTCTTTGGTCAGGCCGAGCATTTCCCGGCTCGCCTCGCTCAGCCACGGCTCGCCGCCGCTGCGGGCGGGGACCTTGCCGTCGTTCATCCCGCACAGCACGAGGTGGCGGCCCGGCTCGTGGAAAAGTTCCAGCCAGCCCTGCACGTCGATCACCCGTCCGGCCGGCGGCAGCGGGGCGGGGGAGGGCGTTTCGGAAAGCATCAGCTCGATCCAGAATCCCGCCCCGCGCTTCACCCGGCCGATCAGCGGGGCGGCTTCGGCGATCCAGTCGGCCATGGCTTGAGACGCCTCTTCCGTCACCGGGCCGGTGCGACCGACGACTCCTAGCAGCCGCTCCATCGCCCCGCCGAAATTTTCTCCCAGAAAACTCGCGCGCCAGCTTTCGAGCGACTCGGCGGCCTTGCAAAGTTCCTCCGCGGACTCCTTGTCCCACTCGCTGCGGAAATTTTCCGCGGCGATCCGGCGTTGCAGATCCTCCGTCCGCGCCACCATCCAGCGGTCGCGCAGCTCGGCCAGGCGCTTCGCCTTTTGCGCCCGCTTGCCGGCCACCAGGATCCCCGTTTCCGGAAGTGATAGAAGGTCCGCCAGCGTCGCGAGGGACGGGTCCGCCAGCCACTGGCACCAGATCTTGAACCAGCGCGCAAGCCCGCTGGTCACCACCGCCGCCGCCGGGTGGAACGCCGGCCAGCCCTCGCGGGTGAAGGCGCGGGCCAGCTCGTCGCCGACCTCGCTATCCGCCGATCCCAGCGCGACTTCGTCTGATGGAGTCTTCGTTTCCGCGACCGCCCGCAGCGCCTCCGCCGCCTGCTGCCGCGGGTCCGCCACCACTTGCACCGAGCCATCCGGCCAGGGCAGCGCCCGTTGCGTCCAGCTTGGCAACGGGCGTCCGGTTTTTGAAAATTGCTCCGCTTCGTCCTCCGGCGCGCCGATGAGAACCGTCACCGTTCCCTCCCAGGCAAGCCACGCCCGCTCGACCAGCGGCGGCATTTCCGCCACTCCGGCGAGCACGATCCGGGAAGTTCCGGCGGGCATCCGCAAGCCTTCCGACAGCACCCGGCTGCGGCTTTTCATGCCCCACGATAGCAGCTTCCGCTCCACCCCATTCTCCAGCCTGCCGAGCGCCTCCCAGCGCTCCGCCTCCACCGTTTCGCCGAGCTTCCGGGCGGCGGTGGATAGAAGTAGGCCGTTTTCCTGCAACGAGTGCCGCAGCCGGACCATTTCCTGCGCCAGTCCGCCCGCCCAGTTGGTGCCCTCGCCCGGCGGTTCGGGAAACAGCGCCTCATATGCCGGCCAATCCGCCACATTTTCCAAGACTTCCACCCACGCAACCCGCTCGACCCAGTCGGCCGCCGCATCTTCATCGCGGGATTGTAAAAACGACCCCGGCGTCACGACCTTGGGCGCGAGCAGCGCGCCCGCCGCCTCGGCCAGCGCCTCGCGCAAGCGGCGTCCGCTTTGCGCCGTGGGCACCACGACCAGCATGCCCGGCATGCCCGGCAGCTCGTCGCGCCGTTCCAACAGCCACGCCACCGCCTGCGTCAAAAACGGCCGGTCCCATCCGAGAAATTCACGTTCCACCATCGCCGCGAGCATCACGCGGCGGCTTTGCCGGGGAAATTAAAATCGGCACAAAAAAACGGGTGCCGTTTGGCACCCGTTTCTGATCCCGGTTTGCGGAACCTGGGGAAATTACTCGGCGGAGTCGGCAGGAGCGGCCGCGGGAGCGTTCGAGAAACGCCAGCGGATCTTGTTGCGCTTGGAGGCGGAACGCAGCTTGCGTTGCTTGCGCTCGGTCGGCGTCTCAAACGCGCGGCGGCGGCGCATTTCCTCGAGGATGCCCTCGGAATCCAGTTTCGTCTTGAGGCGCTTGAGGGCCCGGTCAACGGGCTCGCCTTTCTTCATGATCACTCCACGCATGCGATGATTATTGGTTGGTTTGGTTGGTTCCGCGGTTTGTTCGGGGCGCGCTAGATGCGGGATCGGCCCGGCCTTGTCAAGACGGAACCTGCCGGAAATCTGAAAAAAGGGGGGCTTGCATGAGCGGGCCAAGTCGGCTACTGAGCCTCGTCCTTTGGCTATCGGCGCGCAATTGCGCCGACCGTCCGGTTAAACATCCGGCTGCCCGAGGGTTTTAAAAAAACAAATTATGTACCGCATTCCGTTCAACCGGGTGGACTGGATTACCAGTTCCTTCCTCATCGGCACCGCCCTCACCGCCCTCATCGGGGTTCCCATCTACCTGGTTAAAGTCGGCCTCGACTGGTTCCAGTTCGCCATGTTCTTCTTTTTCGTGACCGCCACGATGATGAGCATCACCGTCGGCTACCACCGCCTGTTCTCGCACTTGTCCTTCAAGGCGAAGATGCCGGTCAAGTTCTTCACCCTCGTTTTCGGCGCCTGCGCGTTCGAGAATTCCTGCCTCAACTGGGCGTCCGACCACCGCCTCCACCACAAGCACGTCGATCACGACGAGGATCCCTACGACATCTCCAAGGGCTTCTTCTGGGCGCACATCGGCTGGCTCATTTTCAAACTCAACCCCGAGCAACCGATGGACAACGTCGCCGACCTGCGGAAAGACAAGCTCGTCATGTGGCAGCACAAGTATGTCCACTGGATCGGCCTCTTCGTCGGCCTCGTGATCCCGACGGTGCTCGGCTACGTCTGGAACCTCAAGATGGGCCTGGATCCGTGGCTCGGCGCGCTCGGCGGTTTCCTCATCCCCGGCATCGCCCGCATCGTCGTCGCCCAGCACTGCACGTTTTTCATCAACTCGTTCTGCCACATGCTCGGCCGCCAGCCTTATTCCACCAGCCACACCGCCCGCGACAGCGCGATCATGGCCTTCCTCACCTTCGGCGAGGGCTATCACAACTATCACCACGAGTTCCAGCACGACTACCGCAACGGCGTGAAGCCATGGCAGTGGGACCCTAGCAAGTGGACCATCTGGACGCTCTCCAAGCTCGGCCTCGTCGATGGCCTCCGCCGCGTGCCGGACGGCCGCATCCTCCTCGCCGAAATGGGCGAGGCCCATCGCAAGGCCCAGAAGAAACTCGCCGAGCTGCGCGAGCATCCCGCCGCCGCCGCCCGCTCCGCCGCCGACTCGCTTCACGAAATCGTCGAGAAACTCGCCGCCAACTACCACGAGCTTGAAAAGGCCGTGACCGACCGCGTCCAGCTTTCCCGCGAGGTCATGAACGGCTGGCAGCACGAGACGCGCAGCCTGATGCGCGAACTCCGCCGCACCGCCGCCGCCGTCTAAGCCACCCTAGCATTCCGCCACTTCCCCGAACGCCCCTCGACCGCAAGGTCGCGGGGCGTTTTTTGTAAGTGTGGCGGCGATCACCGGTCGCCGCGAATCCATCCGCGCCTTGGGGTAAAAGCTGAAAAGCTGAAAATGCGGGTTCAGCCGATCCTTCGCTCTCTCGTGAAAACGGGCTCAAACAGTTCCGAATTTGTTCGGCGACTTCTCTCGACGTCCTTCTATCGGGCAGCTCATCTCATGAGTTGAATCAGATAGTTCCCGCTTTCCGCATCACCTGCATTTTTCGCAACGACCGCTTAACCCTCAGCAACGAGCACTTAACCCTTCGCACCGGTTACGCCTCGTCCTGGGCTTCCGCCGCACCGAGCCCGGCGCCGCCTTCGCCGGTGCCTGGGTGACATCCCGCATCATCCGCGACCTCGGCGGCTCCGCCCGCCGCCCAGCCGGAACCCGTTATTCCCGGAGCCTAATCCCAAACCCACCCCGGCGCGGCCCACCCCGCGCCGGGGAAGGAACCTTCTCCGATTGCGGCGGTGAAAAAGAGTGTACAAGGCTTTAACAAGTAGCCACGGTGCGCTCAGCAACAACGGAAATTCGGCGGAGCGCCCACGCAGACATGTTTGAATCCCCGCGATGAATCCTCCCAAATTCAATTACCACGACCTACCTGCTCTTGAACCGAAAGCGGAAGCGAGTTGCCGAGGAATCCTCGGTAACTTCAACCTGAACATCTCCCGCTACATCAGCACGGCGGTGGGCGAGAAAGAGATCAGTCTGGCAACGACTCACGACGAGTTGGTGGAAATCGGAAATGCGATCCAAACGGCGACGGCGAAGCACAACAAGTTCCTGAAAGAGCTGGGCTTGCCGCCAATGCCAAAGTGAATGGAGATCACTTTGATGCTGCGGGCTTTGAGCCAGTTGGCGGGCGAGGGACCGAGAGGGCCGGGTGCCGATGTGAATCGGGTGGTGATCAGGATTGCCGGGGCGTGCGGGGATGCTCACGATGGGCGGCGTGACGCTTGCAGGGAAAATTCCGTGGTTGGCCGGCGCATCCCGGGGGAAGCGCTGGCTGGTGGGCGTGTCGGGCGGGGCGGATTCGATGGCGCTGCTGCATTTGCTGGTGGCGGCGGGGTTTCGGAAGCTGGTGGTGTGTCATCTGGACCACGGCTTGCGCGGGCGCGCCGCGGCGGAGGAGGACGCGAGGTTTGTGAGGCGGGTGGCCGGGCAGCTCGGGCTGGAATGCGAGATCGGGCGGGCGGATGTCGCGGCGCGGATGGCGGCGCGCGGCGAGTCGCTGGAGACGGCGGCGAGAAACGCACGGCATGCGTTTTTCAGCGAATGCGCGCGGAAACACCGCTGTCGCCGCATCCTGCTGGCGCATCACGCGGACGATCAGGCGGAGACGGTTTTGTGGAATTTGCTGCGCGGCTCGCACGGGCTCAAGGGCATGCGCGAGGAGCAGCGGTTGGTGACGGAATCCGGCGTGGTGCTGGAGTTGATCCGTCCGCTGCTGGGGATTCGCCGGGCGGAGTTGGTGGCGTGGTTGGAATCGCAAGGCCACCGCTGGCGGGAGGATGCGAGCAATGCGGAGCCGATCGCGGTGCGCAACCGGCTGCGGAACGAGGCGCTGCCATTGTTAGCGGGAATTTCCGGGCGCGACCCGACGCTGGCTTTGGTCCGAGGGGCGGCGGACACGGAGGATCTGGAAGCGCTGGAGGCGTGGGCGTTGGAGCGGGCGAAGGTGCTCGATCCGCAGGGCCGGTTGCATCTTCCGGTGCTGCGGGCCTTGCCGGTCGCCTTGCAGCGGATCGCGTTGCGGAAGTTTCTCCAGGACGGCGGACTCGCCTCGCCGGAGCGGGATTTGATCGAGCGGGGGCTGAGCCTGTTGGAGGTGGGAAATCCGGCGGCGATCAACCTGCCGGGCGGCGGCAAGCTGCGGCGCCGCGAGGGGCGCTTGTGGATCGAGCGTTAGGGTTTCTCGCCGGGCCAGATTTTTTCAAAATCGTTGGGCGGTTTTTCCGCCTCGCGGATGAGGCCGTTGGCGGTGACGGCGAGCCAGGGATGGATCTCGCCGCCGAGCGTTTCGATGGCCTGCACGGTCCAGACATTGCAAACACGGGGCAGGAAATAAAGGTGCCGCGACTCCAACAACACGCCGCCGCCCCAGCTCGAGGTGCCGCAGACGACCGGCCTGCCGTCCGCGCCGCGGGCGCTGCAATCGTTGAGGAAGGCGGCGAGGTCGCGGCCTTTTTCGCGCGCGGTGAGTTTTCTCCAGATCCGCTGGTGAGGGCAGACTTCGGGGATGTTCCAGTTGGCCGGGATGAGTTCCATCACCGATGGCGTGGGGGTGAAGAGCGCGCGGAAAAACTTCCACGGCGAGTGCAGGCCCTTCTCCATGTAGGCGGTCCGGTCGCCCCAGCTGAGGGTGACGTACTTGGGCGTGCCGAAGCCGGCGGGTGGGATGAATCCGGACTCGATGAGCCAGTCGTAGGGGAAAACCATGCCGGTGTGCAGCTCGTCGGAGATCAACCAGACGAGGACGTCGGGATCCCTAGCGGGCGTGGAGGGAGGCGGAGCGGTCTTGGCGACCTCCGCCCGATAGACGGGCGCGGGCGTGTCCGGCAGGCGGATTCCGCAAGAGCTCAACGCCACCGCCGCGAGGATCAGTCCGGATCGATTTCGGATGGACCCCGGGCTTGGCATCAGGCTGGGAGGAACGAGCAGATGTATTCGCAAATGCCTTCGCTCACCTTGATGGTGAAGCCGCTGTTGCCGGCGACATCAAAGGCGGAGCCGGCCTCGACGACGACGACATCCGAAGTTCCGTCGAGGGTGACCTCGCAAGCGCCGGCGATGATTTCCATGCGCTCGGGAGCGGCGGTGCCGAAGTGGAAATTGCCGGGGTAGATGAGGCCCAGGGTTTTCTTGGTGCCGTCGGCGAAATGGACGGTGTGGGAAACGACGTTGCCGTCGAAATAGACGTTGGCTTTGGCATCGACGGTGACGTTGGAGAATGAAGACATGATCAGGTGTTGGTAGGTTAGAAGTTGAGAATCATTCGGTCGGCAGGCCGCTTTCCTTCCACGCTTCCCAGCCGCCGGTGAGGGTGGAGGATGAGTAGCCGAAGCCTGCCAGATGGATCGCGACGGTGCGGGCGTCCGGGCAGGCGAGGTTGGTGCAGTAGATGACGATGGTTTTTTTCGCGGCTAGGGCGGCTTTGATTTCCGCCTCCCGCCGGGTGATTTGCGCGTCGCAATCCGCCGACTTCGGCAGGCTGATGGCGCCGGGAAGGTGGCCGAGGCTGTAGAAGAATCCGGGCCGGGCGTCGTAGAGCAGCACTTGGTCGGCTTGCTGCAAGGCGAATAAGTCGGTGAGCGAGATGGAAGTGATCTTGCCGCGGCCGTTCATCCTCACCGGTTTTTTCTCGGCGGCGACCGGGGTTTCCGGCGCGGCGGCCTGCCGCGCCGGCTGGGCGCAGGAGGCGAGGCCGAGCGCGATCGCCGCGGTGAGGAATGGCGACCGGTGAAAGGTCATTTGACGATCTGAATCAGCTCGACGTCGAACACCAGCGTGCCGGCGGGAGCGCCTGGCGGCGGGCTTTCGCCGTAGGCCAGCTTGGCGGGAATCCAGAGCCGGCGTTTTTCGCCCTCGACCATGAGTTGCACGCCCTCGGTCCAGCCGGGGATGACTTGGTTGAGCGGGAAGACGATGGGCTCGTCGCGCATGACCGAGCTGTCGAAGATCTTGCCGTCGGTGGTCCAGCCGGAGTAGTGGACTTTCACTTGGTCGGTGGCTTTCGGGTGGACGGTGCCGATGCCTTTGGTCAGGACGCGCGAGGCGATGCCGGAGGCGGTTTTCTCGGCGCTTTCAGGGGCGGCGGCGACGTCTTCCGGGACGGCGGGCGGCTTGGGCGCTTGTTTGATGGCGAGCAGCTCGACGTCGAACACGAGCAATCCGCCGGGGCGGCCGCCGCCGGGGTTTTCCCCGTAGGCGAGAGCGGCGGGAATCCAGAAGCGGCGCTTTTCGCCCTCGACCATGAGTTGGAGGCCCTCGGTCCAGCCTTTGATCACGCCGTTGAGCGGGAAGCTGGTGGGTTGGCCGCGTTTGACGGAGCTGTCGAAGAGTTTGCCGTCGGTGGTCCAGCCGGAATAATGCACCGTGACGGTGTCGGCGGCGGCGGGTTTCTGGTCGCCTTTGCCGGCTTGGAGGACTTTGGAGGCGAGGCCGGATGCGGTTTTGGAGGCATCGGCGGGAGGGGCGGCTACGTCGGATGGAGTTTCAGGCATGACAGTTTCGGCGCGGGCGGTGGCTGAGATTGCAAGTGCCAACCCGGCCGCGGTCGGGATGATGGCTCGCAGGGATTTCGTGATGAAATTCATGGGCGGAGGCTCGACGGATCGGGCAGGCCTGTCAATCCCGCGAATCGCCGGAAATTTTCAACGGCGGCTGCGGCGGACGGTCATGGCGGACTTTTCCGAGCAGTAGGGGCAGTGGAAGGTGTTTTTGAACAAGATGGATAGCGCGACTCTCAGGCGGTGGCTGCCGAGGAAGGTGCGGGCGCGCCGGTGTTTCGCGCAGTCCTTGGACGCGAGCACCGGAGTCAGGCACAAGGGGCAACGCGCCCGCGCGGCGAGGATCCATTGGGAGACCGTCGATAGAACCGCGGCGATTCCCATGCCGATGCCGACGTGGGCCAGCTTGCGGTCATCCTGGAGGACGGCGTAAATGAACGTCAGGCTGGCAAGCGGAGCCAGCAGGCACTTCGAGCACAGCAAGATCGATACTGCCTTGAAGCGCAGGATCGTGGATCTGGAACGGAACTGATGCATGTCGGGGTCAGGCGGCGGAAGATCTGATGGAGAATCAGGCAGGGGTGCCGCCGCAGGGGTGACGCAGTAGGCGTGCCATCACAAGAACATTCAGCTAGAATTTTCTGCGAGAGCGCGGTTCCCTCCGTCATCCCCCCGGTTCTGACCAAATCGCCACTGTGGGAGACTAAAACAGAAATTCCTGAAGATTTTTTTCGGGCGGCGTCTTCGACTTGGTTGTTAGCAATGCGTCGATCCGGGTGAGCAAATCGAGCGACGGCACTTCCTGGCCTTCGAGGATGACTCGCAGTCGGGTTCGCCATTCGTCCACCGAGCCGCCTTCCGCGGCGGCGAGTGCCATCGCGGTTTCCGTCAGGCGTCCGCTCACCGCGAACTGGCGGCCGGTCCGGCGCAACCAGGCGTCGAAATAGGGGCGGTCGATCTTGGGGGTGAACACGCCGCAAGCCGTGGCTCAATCGCCCGGCGAGGTCAAGAATTCACGCGCTGGCGGAGCTGAGGGGAGTCATTTCCCGGCAACGGGTTTTCCCGGTTCGTCTCTGGTCTGGACAGGGCGGAGGGCGGTCTCCAGAGTGCGTTCACTTTATGCGTATTTCGGACCGCTACATCGGCAGGCAGGTGCTTTCGGGCACCTTGTACGCGGTGATGGTGCTGGGGGTCGTCTTGGTGCTGGGGAATCTTTTCAAGCAGATCCAGCCCTTGCTGGTGGATCAAAAGGCGCCGCTGTCGCTGGTGATCCGGTTCGTGATCAGCGTGCTGCCGCTCTCGCTGATGTACACGATCCCGTGGGGATTCTTGTCGGCGGTGCTGCTGGTGTTCGGGCGGTTGTCGTCGGACCAGGAAATCACGAGTTTCCGGGTGGCGGGCTTGAGCCTGGTGCGGCTCTCGGCACCGGTGTTCGTGATCGGGGTTTTGCTGTCGTTGTTGAGCCTGTGGCTGAACATCAATGTGGTGCCGTTTTCGAAGGCCTCCTCGAAGCAGTTGATCTACGAACAGGCGGCCCGCGATCCGGATTCGCTGCTCAAGCCGGGGGTGGTGCAGGGGGATTTCAAAGGCGATGCGACGGGTGTTCAGAAACTGCTGGTCGAGGGGAAAAGCGGCGAGTGGGTGGAGGGGTTTCATTTCTACGTGTTGCCGCAGGTCAAGGACGGGGACGGGGCGATGACCTACGTCCATGCGACCAAGGCGGCGCTGACCATCGACCCGCTGAAAAGCCAGCTGCGGGTGAAGCTGGAGGATGCGTATTTCGAGTCCAGAAACAAGGAGGGCAAGGTGGAGATGGGCTTCGCCGGGGAGGCGGAACCGCTGCTGATCGACTTGAAAAACCCGCGGGACCGCAAACTCAGCGCCAGCTCGATGTCGAACCAGCAGATCCGCCACGAAATCGCGACCGACCCGACGTTGAGTGCTGAAAAGAGGCGGAAAATGCAGCGGGAAATCATGACCCGTTATTCGTTCTCGATGGCCTGTCTCGCGTTTGCGTTCGTGGCGGTGCCGCTGGGCTTGCAGACGCGCCGGCGCGACACTTCCCGCGGGCTGATCATCAGCTTGCTGATCGGCTCGGGTTATTTCCTGGTGACGATGCTGGCGGACCAGTTCAAGACCCAGGCGGGGATGACGATGACGCTGTGGGCGCCGAACGTCCTCTGCGTGGTGTTAGGCTTGTTCCTGTTCCGAAGGGCGCGATTCAAGTAAGCTCCGGTGCCCCGATGAAAATTCTCCGCACGCTCACCAAAGCCTCCCGGGATGTCCGGGATTTCTTCGCGGCGGAGCGGGTGGCGCTGGCCCCCTTCGCCAAGGATCTGAGGAATTACACGGTGCCGAAATTCCGGCAGGACGCGTGGGCGGCGGCGAACGTGACGGTGTTGGCGCTGGCGCAGGGCATCGCGTTTGCGGCCATCGCCGGGCTGCCGGTGGTTTATGGAATCACCTGCGCGGCGGTGGCCGCTTTTGTCGCGCCCTTGTTCGCGGGCTCGCGGCACACGGTGCTCGGCCCGACCAATGCGACGGCGTTCATGCTGTTCAGCTTTTTCTCGGTGAACCCGGCGCTGGTCGGGCGCTGGGGCGAGCTGATCCCGCTGCTGGTCCTGATGGTGGGCCTGATGGCGACGGTGGGGGCTTTGTTCCGGGTGGCGGATCTTTTGCAATACGTCTCTCGCAGCGTGTTAGTCGGTTATATCTCCGGGGCGGCGGTGTTGATCGTGGCGAATCAATTGAAGCCGTTTCTCGGGCTGTCGGCTTATGTGAGCGACGCGGCGTCCTCGACGTTCGCGGGCCTGTTGTGGGGGCTGGCGCAGGCGCTGCCGCACACGCGGTGGGTGTCGGTGCTGATCGGTGCGGCGACCTTGCTGATCTACGCGGCGCTGCGCCGGTGGCGGCCGTCGTGGCCGGCCTTCGGGGTGGCGCTGCTGATTTCCTCGGCGATTTTCGGCACCTTGATCCGGGCGGAGGTGGTGCCGTTCAAAGGCGCGCAGACCTTCGTGACCTTCGGTTTCCAGGACCTGATACCGCGGGCGCCCCATCTCTTGCGGGCGGAAATTTTCGCCGACATCTCGGCGCTGTTGAGCATCGCCTTCGCCACCGCTTTCCTAGCCTCGTTGGAAAACACCTTGATGGCGAAAACGCTGGCGTCGAAAACCGGCGACCGGGCGGACGTGAACCAGGACATGCTGGCGGTGGGCATGGCCAATCTCGCGACCGCCTTCGCCGGCGGGATGCCGGCGTCCGGCTCGTTGACGCGCTCGATGCTGAACCACGATTCCGGCGCGCGGACGCGTTTCTCCTCGTTGCTGGCCGGGCTCTACACGATGGCTGCGGCGGTCTTGATCGCGGCCTCGGTGGGCTGGGGGTTTCCGCTGATCGACTTCGTGCCCAAGGCGGGGCTGGCGGCGCTGGTGATCGCGCTGTCGTTCTCGTTGTTCAACGTGCGCCACATCCGCATCTGCCTGCGCTCGACCTCGGACGACGCGGCGGTGCTGGTGATCACCTTTGTCTCCACGTTGTTAGCTCCTTTGCACGTGGCGATTTTCATCGGCGTGGCGATTTCCATCACGCTGTTCCTGCGCAAGGCGAGCCGGCCGTTTTTGATCGAGTATGAATTCAGCGAGGCGGGGGAGCTCCGGGAAATGGGCGAGAAGCGCACGCGGCCGATCCCCGCGATTTCGATCGTCCACGTGGAGGGGGATTTGTTTTTCGGCGCGGCGGAGTTGTTCCGGACGCAGATCCAGCGGACGGTCTCCGACCCGGCGATCCAGGTGATCATCCTGCGCTTGAAAAACGCCCGCCATCTCGATGCGACGAGTGTGATGGCGCTGGAAGACCTGATCCTTTTCATGCGGAAAAAAGGCCTGCACCTGATCGTCTCCGGCGCGACCCGCGAGGTTTACCGGGTGCTCAAGAAATCCGGCATCCTCGTCACCTTGCAAGCCGGCTGCGACCGCGGCGCGGGCGAGAGCAACATATTCCTGACCAATCCGCGCAACCCGAATCTATCGACCCGCGCGGCGCTCAAGCGCGCCCAGCAGCTCCTCGGCACCGAGAAGGCGGACATCCGGATTTTTTACGATCCAAGCCATCAGAGTCCGCCGGCATGAAACGCTCCGCCATCCTGGCTGCCAGCCTCGCGGTTGCCGTGGGGGTCGGCATCTGGTGGTTCTCGCCGGTGCAGGTTTTGAAACGCCGGACCGGGTCGCTGCTCGCCACGCTCACCTTGGATTCCGGCACGGGGAAGGCCGGCCGGCAAATGGCCGCCTACTCGCTCAACGCCCTGCTCGCCTCCCAGGTGGAAATCGAAAACCCGGAGATCGAGGAGGCCAACGGCAGCTTCGAGCGCGCCGAACTCGAATCCGCGTTTTCATGGCTCTGCAACCAAGCCAGGCAGACCCGCTTCGAGGCCGGGAAATTCCATTCCGTCAGCGTCAGCGGCGGCGCCGCCAAGGTGAAGCTCTCGCTGTCGGGGCTCGTCGAGCTGCCGACTTATCGTCCGGCGGACGGGACTTACGAGGTCACCTTCGACTGGCAAAAGGAAGAGGATGGCTGGCGTCTCCACCGCGCGGTTTGGCGGCCGCTTCCCTGATCCGTCACGCAGAAAATGAACCCGACAGCAGAAAATGAACCCGCCGGCCACCGGGTTCGGCGCGCGGCGGGCAGCGTTCCGGCAAGCGTGGTTGCCCGAATCCTTGGGAAAACCGTGGATTGCGGGCCGATTCTAGCAAGGTCGTTTTTTCTTGCCTCCTCATTACGAGGTTCTTATAAAAACCGCCCCCAAAGGGGACTACACACGATGAACCTGACCCGGAAATTCAAATCCGTGGCCCTGGCAATCGCCGGCGTCATCCTTATTCCCAGTTGTGCCACAACCGGGAGTGCAAACTCGAAATCTCAAATCCATCTGGGCGACTCCCGATACGCGGTGAAGTCAGTCCAACAGGGCAAGGCGTCCTGGTATTCGGTCCGGACCAATTCCGGCACCCGGACCGCCAGCGGCCAGCGGCTTTCGAACCACGCGGCCACCGCCGCTCACAAGACTTTGCCCATGGGCACCAAGGTCCGCGTCACCAACGAGAGCAACGGCAAATCCGAGGTGATGACCATCACCGACCGCGGTCCCTACACCAAGGGCCGCATCATCGACGTGACCGTCGGTGCCGCCGAGCGACTCGGTTTCGCCCATCGCGGCGTGGCGACCGTGAAGGTCGAAGTGCTCGGGAAAGTTAAAACGGACGGCGACTGAGTCACTTCGCCAGCCGCCGCTCGATGTCGCTCATGACCGGCCCGGAAGTGAGCATCAGCGGATGCATCAGGACGGGGAATTCCAGATTTTCCGCGCGGTCCCAGACGGAGCTTTCCGGCGGCAGGATGATCAGATCCATCGGCGTGCGATAGGAAGTGACGGGGATTTTCCCGAGGCGGTCCTGCGAGTTTTGGAGGCTTGCCAGAAACCGGCTGCCCGGTCGCATTTCCTCGGTTCCCTGGGTCGGGTAGAGCCAGGCGGCCTTGGTCCCGTGGTGAGGCGAGGAAATGGTAACGAAATTCTCGCACCGCGCCGCGCCGCCGAGGTGTTGCGAATACTCGCGGCTGACGATGCCGCCCATGCTGAAGGCGACCACGTTGATGGGCTCCTTCGGGCCGAACTTCGTGTCGATGTCCTGCTTGAGACGCGCGGCGATATTGGTCAGTCCGCCGCGGCCGTCGCTGGGTTTCAGGCGCGGCACGTAGCACTCGAAGCCGCGTTTTTCGAGGCGCTTCTTGAGCGTTTTGAACGCCGAGCCGGTTTCGAGAAACCCGTGGACGAGCACCACCCGCTTGACGCGCGGCGGGCGGGCGGGGTGACGAGAAGCTTGGAGAATTTACGGATCATGACCTTGGATCTAGCCGGGTGGCCACTGGAGCGGGCGTCCGCCCAGCAGGTGGACGTGCAAATGGGGAACAGCTTCGCCGCCGTCGGGGCCGTTGTT